>JAKCCC010000170.1 GCA_021838985.1 Planctomycetota bacterium | reverse complement strand
GGCGATGTCGCGAATGGTGGCCATCGCTTTCCTCCCACCGGACCCGACGGCGTTTCCAATGAGCCGCCTGCCAATGGCAAACCTTATCCTTTCATTCAACGTACCGCCCGCTTCCGATTTTTTCAAATGCTTGACGGTAATCCGTGGTTCTTCATCGGGGTTCTTTATCCGCCAGGCGAAACCCGGTTCACCGGAAACGCCGCTACCGTGGGGCCCGCGCGGCGGACGCTGCCTTTAGCACCACCATGGTTACATCATCGACGCGCCGATTCAGACCGGCGAAACGCCGCGTTTCCCAGATCATTTGCCGACACACTTGCTCCGCCGGTTCTCCGGCGTGGGCCAGGAGTGCCTGGCGCATACGGGCCTTGCCGAACATTTCGCCGTTGAAATTCCTGCCGTCCGTCAGTCCGTCCGTGTAAATGAATACCAGATCGTCCGGCTCCAGCTGCAGCACCTCCTTGCGATACACGGCCGTGGGGTCCACCCCCAGCACCAGCCCTTCTCCGGGTAATTCCTGAATTTGGCCCCGGCGCACCAGCAGGGCCGGTTCATGCCCGGCCGAACAATAAGTCAACCGGCGCTGCGCGAAATCCAATGTCCCGTACCAGAGGGTGACAAATTCATTGCTGCGCGTATCGGCCACCAGGGCGCGGTTCACGCGGGCGATGATCTCATCGAGATCGTAAATGTCGTAGGCATGGGCGCGAATGCCCGCACGCACCGAGGCCATCAGCAGCGAGGCCGGCAGGCCTTTGCCGACCACGTCGCCCACGGTGATGCCCACGCCGCCACCACCGAAGGGGATGAAATCGTAAAAGTCGCCGCCCAGCTCGAAACACGGCACGTAGAGCGCGGACAAATCAAAACCGGGGGCCGGCGGGGCCTGGGCGGGAATCATGCGGCGCTGCACTTCCGCGGCAATTTGCACCTGACGGCGCAGCCGTTCCTTGTCCAGCGCCTCCTGCTGCAGGCGCGCATTTTCAATAGCCACGGCGGCCTGACTGGCGATGGACTGGAGCAGCTTGCTTTCAAATTCCGAAAATTCCCTGCGGACCGCGGTGTAGATGCGTAGCACGCCGATGGGCCGGCCCCTGTACTGCAGAGCCGTGGACAGCAACGAGACGATCCCTTCGCGCTGGCCGTCGAGCGGATAGGCGATCCGCGGATCGCTGGCCATGTCCGCCACGTAAACGGTTTCCCCCGCCAGGACCTGCCGATCCACGCCGCTCTGGCTAAGCAGGATCGGTCCCTTGGCGAGATACGCCGCCGACAGGTTAAAGACGCTTTTAATCACCAGCTCGTCGCGCTGCCCATCGAGCAGGCGCAGGGAACAGGCCTTCACCGCCAAGGTTCGCGCGACCGCTTCCGTGACCGAGTCCAGCGTCGGCTGCAGACCGCGGGCGCCGCTCAGTGTCATCGATATATTAAACAGCGTCGATAATTCCGTGATGCGGCGGCGCAACTGCATTTCCTGGGCGCACAGGCGGGCCAGGGCGTTGGCCAGCAGGTGCAGGAACTGCACGCTGGCGGCGCGCTGCGTCAACGTCTCTTCCTGGATGGCCGCCAGCAGGCTGCGCACCTGGGCGGGGGGCAGATTCAGTTTCTCCGCCAGTTCCTTGATGCGGGCGGTTCGCACCGGGGCTGGCTGGGATGGCTCAATGACCAGGTTGCCCAGCCGCACGCCCGACACCTCGATCGGCGCGGAAAACGGTTGCTCCAGGGTGCTGTCACCTTTCTGCTGGCGGGCCTGCGCGATTGCGGCCGAGCGGGTTTGAAAACGCTTGCTGATGGTGGTCTGTGTCAGCGGCCGGCCTTGCGTATCCAGAATGGTTGCCTTCAGCCGGGCCACCGACGCCAGAGCATCCTGAATATCCTGGAGCGTGGCGGCGTCGATGTAGTCGGTCAGGCGGGCGCTGGACGGCGCTACCCCATCCGTTAAATCGGATGCCGCTCCGAACGGCGGCGTTTCCGGGAATGGCGACACCGGCGGCTCCATCCCGGGCGCCTCCGGCGCTCCGGGCGCGACGCTAGCCGCCGACGATGTTACACCGGCGCCTTCCGGGGCCGGCCGCGGTGGTTCCTGTACACGGTCGCTAGCTGGGCCACCAACCATTTAGCGCTGTCCCACTCCATCCTGGACGTGCCCGAACGGGGCCGGGGCTGGCGGCGAATCATGTCCCGCGCTGGGGGCGACCGGCGCGACCCACGCCTGTTGGAATCGCTCCGGCCAGGGTCCGCCCGTTTTCCAGGCCGCCCAGACCCGCAGCATTGCTCTTAGCTGCTTCTGGCGGTCGAGCTGATAATCCAGCCACGCCAGCAAAAAAGCCCCGGTGTCATTGTGCGCCCGGGCCAGACGGCTTAATTCCCGCCTGGCCGCGCGCACGCTGACCGCGGGGAGCAGATTCGCCAAATGGCAGCGCACCGCAGTCAGTTCGGGATGCAAAAGGAAAACCGACTGTAAGTTATACCGGGCGCTGGCATACAACCCGGCGGCCACCTGCGCGATCGCCTGCCCGATGACCGGCAGGGGGTTGGCGGGCTGCGCGTCAATCGCGCTCTGATAAGCCGCGGCGGCGTCGAAAAAGCGGCCTTGGCGCAAGAGCCGCTGGGCCTGGGCCATCGTCTTGTCAAAGCCATTGTGCCCAGCGCCAACCAGGCGGTTCAGCGCGGGTACGCGACGCCCCGCCTGCAGCTGCCGCCGCAGCGCCGGCGTCATCACCCCCGCGCCATTCGTGGCGCTGCCGCCCAACCGGCCACCGGACGACGCCGTGGCCCGGGCCGCCAGTGGGACTATCGGCAACCCCGTGATCGGGTCAATGCGCAGCACCTGCGCCGCTTCTGGATTCACCGGCGCCAAGGTGGTTTCTATCAGCGCAGGCCGGCCCGGCAAGCCGGGACCGGAAATATGCCACCGGCGTCCACTGGCTAATTCCCGTAGTAGTTGCTGGTAAAGGTCACCCCGCTGAGGCCGCCCCAGGCGTTGCACCATGGGCTGTCCAAGTCGGTGCGCGGGCACCCCGGCCAGAACCTGCTGGTTAAGCGGCGGAGCGCGGACCTTGTGGATTACCGTTTCATCGGATTTAAAACGCTGTTTGCCACGATTTATCGCCACGGCGGGGGAGGGCGGCAGACCGGTCTGGCGCACGGGGAAAAGCCTGTTCCCTTGAACGAACCATCGTGGCTGCTGCACTTGAAGCTGACGCCAACCGAACAAGGGGCTGACCACCGTGCCCGGAAGCGACGTCTCCTGGGCCACATAGCTCGGGGCCGCGGTCTGAGCCGGCCAGGCGCTGGAAGCGGCGTAGGTCGCCGCACCGAGGATTGCTGGATTGGTGCGGATCGGCCCAGCCCAGCCGTTGGGTGGAATGAATATGGATTGGCCCCAGGCTGCAGCGTTCGGCGGCAGCAACAAAGGTGAGTTGATGGCGCTCTGGCTGTAGCCGGTATTGTTAATCACGCTGGAACTCGGGGCGCCGGCGCTGATCGCGGAAACGCGGCCTAGTTCCACGGCGGCAGGGGTTGCGGGTAAACCAAACTGAAATGGGCGTAACACCGGAATGCGGGCGTAGCTTGTGCCGCCTCCCGGCAGAGTCACCGGCACCACCTGATAGCTGACGTGCTGGCCAGGATTCATCGCTCCAGCTGTGTTGAAGGTTCCGTAGACGCCGGGATTGGCCGGCACATAGCCAGGCACGGGGGTGTTGCTGCCCCCGCTGCCCACCTGGTTATTCGCATCCAGGGCATTGCCCGTTTGCACAACCCCTTGGGCTGAGGCCATCGGCCCGACCCGAAACATACCGAACGCCAGCGACGTCGCGACCAGAAGCAGATGCAGCGGCCGCAGGCTGAATGGTCCGGTCAGCACCGGGGCTATCGTGCGATGTAGGGAAATCTTAGCGCGGCGAAGCCGCAACCAAATATATAGTTCCCGGTCTGCGCGGAGGCGAAGCGAGGGTGGCGAGACCGCCGGACAACCCAAACTTTCTATCGAACAATAACCTTCGCGCGGCGCGGAGGAATACGGAGACTGCGCCATAGAAGGCTCTCCTCGGGACAGGCTGGCCTACTGTTCCTGCCGTTCGCCCGGTCGAGCGACGGGGGCGTTATCGAGTCGCCTGAACGCCTCGGTGGCGACCTGTCCGCTACCATAACTATTATAACGTGATGTCCCCCGTGGAGGCGCTAAGCATGGGTTTAGGCCTTGGCGGAGCTGGTGGACGGGGCCTTCTTGGGCGCCGGTTTATTTTTTCGGGCTTGGCGCCAAGCCCGGTGCACGTGGCGATACTGCACCGCCATGCCAAGGAGCGAGCCTCCGATAAAAATCCAGACCGGGTGCAGATGCCGCCAGGCCCACCACGTCGTTGTGTGGTCCATCCACCGGCCCAGAAGCGCTAGCGCCGCCAGGATAAGCAAAAACCCGAGGCAGGAACCCGCGACGAGACTGGTGGCCCGTGAAAAGATCGCCCCCACCAAAAATGCCACCAACGCGACAGCCACGCCCAACGCCAGGATTTCGTTGCGCTGGCCGGCGGGTCGTCGCATGAGTTCTGTCCACAAGCCCAACCACATGGACTGTGCCCTCTTCAACCACGCCACGGAAGGGCGGGATACCACCGCGACGGCGGGGCGGGCGGTTTTTCGAGCCGGGGTCGGACTAGTCTGGCCCGCTGTGGATCGAGGTCCTGTCACGGCGCTAGGCAGTGGCGCCGTGGCCGGGGACGGCGGCCTCCATACGCCCTGCCGCCAAGCCAAGGTCCCCACCGCCAACGCCGCCACGAAACCCGCCAAAAGCAACGCCTGAATTACACGAAAGCCTGCGGCGCCCAACGCCGCCCCAGCCGCCGCCCCGATCAATACCATCAGCCAAAGCGCCAGAACAGGATGCCACAGCAAGGGCGAGAGGTATCCGATCACCGCCCCGACCGCCGCGATCAACAGACTAATCAGCACACGAGCGGCATGGATCGATTCCACCCACAATATCGCCCCCAGCACCAACATGCCGCCGACGGCCAGAGCCAGGGCCAGCGAAGGATGATCCAAGTCAGGCCAGTACATGGCTTCCGCCCCGCAGCCAACTTTCCCCAAAATGATTATTATACTGCTGGCCGTTTACGAAGGATACCCATGGATCAAGAGTGGTTGGATCTGATCAAGACCAAAACCGGTAGCGGTACGGCCGGTGGCCAAGATTTTCAGACGACTGACGTCCAGATTGTTTTCGCCGACCCGGTGGCCGGGCGGATCGAAATTGTCAGCCCCGGCGAGCCTGCAGCCTACACGCTCAAACCGTTGGCGGAGCTGTACGGCCGCGGCGTTAACGCGGAGACCATCGATCCCCAATCGGGCGATTACCTGCCGCTGCTCCTGGCCATTGAGGAAAGTATTATCCACTATTTCAGCGCCCATGCGGATCTGACGGACAGCCAGGTTTTGTCGATGTTGGAACGCCTGGCGATGAAACCGGAGATGTCAGTGGAAAAGGATCCTCCCGCCG
>JAKCCC010000169.1 GCA_021838985.1 Planctomycetota bacterium | reverse complement strand
AGAACGCGGCGCGTGGATGCCGCGGCAGCAGGCACCCGGCTAAACCGACGAACGCATAGCGGTCGGTGTTGAAGTTCTGATTGAGCATGCCGCGATAGATATTCTGCACGCTGTGGGGCGCTTCTTTCGGAACCATGGCGACGTGGTGGGGATAAAAATCGCGCCGCCATAACAGCTCGGCCAGGACCGCAATGAGATCGGTCGCCCGGCGATCCTGGCCGTCGGTAAGCTGCCCCAGAAAATCGAGCATATGCAACGTGGCCGCAGACGGCGCTAGGTCGCGCAGGGCCACGGGATTACCCAACGGATGCAGATAGGCGCCGGTGGTCAGGGCGGAAAAGCCCCTTTCCAAGGTCGCCAGGCTCTGGTCGCGGGCGACGCTAAAATCTCGTTTCCAGAAAGGGTTATCCCCGGCCAGAGCGGGCTGCAGGGCGACGCGCTGGAAGGCGTGCTCTAACGCCGCGGCGTCGCCCAAGGCGAATTTTTCCGGTGGCCCCGTCGGGCCCCGCTCCGCCTGCCGCCGATAGGCGACCAGACGCTCCGGCCGGGCGAAGCCGTAGCGGGCGATCATCCGCGCCGGCCAGGCCGCGTAACCGGCTGGTGGCTCAAAATATTCGATGCCCAGTCTTTTCGGCGCCACGGCTTCCGCGGCGGAAACGTGGACCAGCAGGTAGGATCGGCGAATCATGATTCTGTCAACGGCATCGGACGCCAGCGGCAGGTAAACTGTTAGTGCCGCCGCGTCCCCCGTCGTGCGCAGCACGTTGTGCCGCGGGTGGCTCCAGGCGCCGGGGTGCAGCGCTAACAGTCCACTGCACATGCCGTCCTGTTCCACCAGAAACCAGTCCTTCAGGTTGAACAACTGGCCATGCTGGGTAAACGCCCCCAGGCGCAGCACCGCCGGCGGCGCGACCCTGGCGAGCGCCAATTGCCGATGGGTGTGAATCGTTTGGCCGGGAAAACGGAGCAACCAATCCTGCCCTGGTGCGGAACATAGCTCCGTGATTTGCAGCAGTCCGGCGCCCGGTTCGGCCAGCGCACGCAGCCGCAAAGCCCAGGCCAGCCGGCGCCCTGGCCGGTGGCGATCGGCAAAGATCAGGCGAATCCGCAGGGATCCACGCTGCGTTTGGATTGAAGCGTCCAGCAGAGGCAAACCCAGCCCCACGCGGCCCTCCGCGAAGCAGCGCTGGGCGCAGGAAAAATACAGGCCCAGCGCCGCCGGCGTATCAGCGCCGCCGGCCGCCGTCAGTTCGCAGCGCACCCGGACTGGGTCCGGCAACCCCCAGGGGAGGGAATATTGCCTGGTCGTGGCCCGGTCAGCGACGGTGCCGCACATCACCTTACCTCACCCTACCGCTGGATGCCAAACATTGTGTATAATACACACAATGGACAGCCGCGAGGTCATCCGCAGACTGGAAAAGGACGGATGGCGGCTGGTTCGGGTGAAAGGAAGTCACCATCAATACAAACACGCCGAGCGACCTGGCTTGGTGACTGTACCGCACCCGAAAAAAGACTTTCCGACTGGTACGCTGCGGGCCATATACAAACAAGCAGGTTGGAGTTAACCGATGCAGTATCCCGTCGTTATCCACAAAGACGACGCTTCCGATTATGGGGTCACCGTCCCCGACCTTCCGGGATGTTTTTCCGCTGGCGCCACGCGGGATGAGGCCTTGGCCATGGCTCGCGAGGCCATTGAACTGCATATCCACGGGCTGATGGATATGGGCCAACCCGTCCCCACGGCAGGAAGCGTCGCCGCGCACCGGAGCAACCCGGATTATCGCGGCGGCGTGTGGGCGCTGGTCCCCGTGAACCCTGACAGCCTGCGCCCCCGGGCCAGACGTATCAACATTACCCTGCCAGAAAGCGTCCTCGCCAAGATCGACCGCGCCGCCGGCAAACGGCGCCAGACGCGCTCCGGCTGGCTCGCCCAGGCCGTCGGCGCCTACCTCTTTTCGGCCGGAACGGACAAGAACCGACAACGTCCAACCGCCGCCCGGCGCCCGCGCCGTCACGGGCTGCAACGCCTGCCCAGGGCCAGACGCCCGTAACGGCCCCACGACGTTTTCTTCACCGTAGCCGGAGGGTGCTCGGCACACCCAACGCTACCGTGCCCCGCGCACTGCCCCGGTGCGGCCCAGCGCCGCCGGCGATTCCGCGCCAACGCGCAGGGCACCCGGACTGGGTCCGGCAACCCCCAGGGGAGGGAATATTGCCTGGTCGTGGCCCGGTCAGCGACGGTGCCGCACATCACCTTACCTCACCCTACCGCTACGGCGGGATGCCAAAGAAAGTCTCGGCAGCCCAATGCTGGGTCCAAGTCGGCGGAAACGAGCCGGATGAACGCCAATAATCAAAGACACCGTTGAGGCGACTCCAATTCATTTCGCCGCCCGCCACGTTTTCGCTGTTGTACAAGATAAAACCAAAGCGACAGCGGCGCTTCAAAGGATGGAACAACCTAAGTCGATTCCGTGGAATGGCGATTTCGTAGATCGTTTCCGCCGCGGCGGGCTTGCGCACGATTCTTATCCGGGCGCCCGGCACCGGGCCGATCCCCGGCGTCGCCGCGGTTTGGTAGCCGTTACACCGCGGCGTGTTTGGCCCCCAGATGCGGATTAATTGCGGGCCTGAAGCTGAAGGATACGCCCCGAACGCATAATCCGCATCGTAAAAATCCCCCTTCCAAGCCCAAGGGCTGCTCATCGGTCGCCCCCAGCCGGGTACGCGTCGCCGAAATCCGAAAGAAAATTCGAACGCATCGCCGCAGAACGTAAAATAGTTCAGGCCGTCCGGCATCCCATTGAGGTAGAGCAACGTCACTTTCGTGTTGAATCTTCCCCTGACCACTGGCTTGCCGGCCGAGCTACGATACGATTTTTCGTGCACCTTCACTCCCAGGAAAACGTTCCTGCGATCGTAGGCGGTGTAAACCCAGGCGATGATGCGGCCGGATTTATCCTTAAGCCTCTCTGCTTTCAAGTGCGGATTCAGCAGATACCGGCTTAGATCGAGGTGCCGGCTAAACAGCCGGCTATCCATGACCACCGGCGTTAGATCGTGGAAATCCCTGCCGATCGAACCGGTCAGCGCAACCCTCCGGCGCACGAAGCACGCCACGGTCAGCAGTTGGGTTTCGCGCACGGGTGGGAAACGGATGGTTTCGCCGGGAGCGGGCGATACCGTGGCCCGCAGATGGATTTCATATTGATTGTGGGGCGACAACGCAGCGCCAGGCCAATGGATCGGCACCGTCGCGAGCTGTCCCGCCGGGATATCAAACCATGCTGCCCCGGCGGACGCCCGGATCCCGCTAAGGCGCAACAACAATGTTCCCCGGATTGGTCGATCCAACTGATTTTGCACCCGCACCGTGAGTGTCTGCGGTTCGGTCGCGGGCCGCGACAGCGATAGCGCATACATATTCAGCGGGGTCACCCCAGCAATCAATCCGTGGCGAATACGCCGGCGCAGCTGGATAACGCTCAAACGCTCCGACGTAATATAGACAGGATTTTGATCAAATGGAACCACCAGCTTGCCATTCACCGCCGGTATCGGTCGGCCGGTCATATCATCAGCGCGCAATCCGTCGGCGTCGGCAATGCTCAACGTGCCATGCTGATCCAATTGCCCGGCGGACGGACCGGTCAAACTCCAGAGCACGGCGACTTTGGTTTTGTCGCCCGCGCGGGAGGCGGGGACGGCCACACCCCACCGTGCGGCCAGGTCGCCCGCCCGGGGCAAAGCTTTCACCGCCGGAGTGATCCATTTGCGGTTGGCAAAGATACATCCGGTGAGCAGCTCTTCCCGCGGCCAAATGTCCGCCACTGGAACCCGATCCTCCAGGAAATGTGTCAGCACGGCAAAGGTGCTGTTGCTGCGCGTCCAGCCGGGACCGTAGCCGATATTCTTCTGGGCATTACCTTGGAACAGGCCGGCCATGGCGGCCCAGACGTAATATTCGACAATCTTGGAGGCATTTTGAATATTGTTCTGGGGCAAGGGGTATTGGGTCAAGGCTTCGCGCAGCGCCGCCTCCCGCCGCCGCAGCGCCGCCAAATGCGACGGTGAACTTCGGCCGGATTTGCGCCACGTACGCAGGCGGTTTTGGACCTGGGCTAATTTCTTCAGAAGCAGCGCTTGCCGCGGCGTAGGCGGCGAACTATATGAGGTTCCACCCTCGGTCAGGTAGGCGTAGGGCAGGCCCATGCGCTCTGCGGCCAGCTTGATCGAATCCATATCCCGCAAAACATCGCCGGCGCGCCACGTGGGCTGGCTGGTGCTGTAGCAGTACGGGTGCTCGGTAACGCCGGAGAGCAGCCCTTTCCAGCACGCCGGATGGAACTCGATATGGTCTACCACGAAGGGCGTGCTGCTGCCGGCTATGATGCGCAGGCGCGGATTCACGGAAAGCGCCATTTGACACCACATCCGCTGCAACCGGCGATAGGCGGATGGCGGCGCCGCCCAGGTCCAGGCGAAAATCCACGGCTCGTTCCAGAATTCGTAGGTGGTGATCTGCGGATAATGTTCCAGAAACTCTTTCCACGTGGCCACAAACTGCCGGTAATCGCTGGGCGGTCCATATTCACCCGTTTCAGCGGCCAGCCGGGTACGCGCGGTCACGCCGGAACCCTGCAGGGCGTATCCCACAATCGGCAGCAACCACAGGCCGCGCGCTTTGGCTTGGGCCAGAGCCTGATCCAGCCGTCGGAAGTCCAGCGGCGCGGCGCGATGCCGATACTCTTTGATCCAATCCTTGCGGCGCGAGTTGATCGTCGGCAACGGCTGGGAGCGCTCCACCTTCATGCCGATGTCGCGGAGAAAGTCCATACCTTGGGTGGTCCACTCAAAGTCGTTGGTGGCGAAGAGTGAATTGGGCCGCACGCCTGGCCACGGCGGCGGCACCACGCCCAAATCGGTCCAGCGCATCAGTTTCGCGGCGCCCTGTCTGAAGGTGACCCGGATGCTGAAATAGCCTTTGCCTTCCGCAAAGGCTATCGTCTTGCGCACCTGCGCCCCATTGGCCGGCAGGGACACGGTGAAAGCGGGATTCCAGGCCACCGGTTTATCAAATATATCGGTAACCCGGAAACGCACTGCCACCTGGTGCGTTTTTCCGTTCGTGGCGTAGGCGGTGATCCGCAGCGCTGGATGGTCAATTCCCGCGCGGAACATATGGTAGACCCCGCCCACGACGCGCAGGTTCACCGCAAAACCGGGCGCCGCCGCCACGGACCTGGAAGAAGCCACAACCATGGTTATCATCGCCAGGGCCACCAACCCCGGTACCAGCAGGCGTTTCATGAGATCTTCTCCAGCGTCTTTCCGTTTTTGAGCACAAAGGGATTCGTTGGGCCGATGGTTCCCCGCTCCCAAAATTGGATGGTTCTTTCCAGACAGCTTTTCCCATCACCTATGACATAACCGTGGCCGCCGAGCAGATGCTGAAAATCCAAACCCGCCATTTTTTTCAGGCTCGCCAGGG
>JAKCCC010000168.1 GCA_021838985.1 Planctomycetota bacterium | reverse complement strand
CGGCGGATGATTATGGCATCAGCGCCTTCTGGACGATGGCGCCGCTGGAGGATGTCGATGCGCTGCGGAGCGCCTTTCCAGGCCGTTTTCAATTTATCGCCATTCCCAAATGGCAGGATATGAACAACACCAGTGAATTCGTCGAAGATTGGCGGCGCCGCGTAGAGGGGTTTTACGAAAAGGGGGCGAGGCTGATCAAGTTTCATATGGCGCCGCGGACGCAGAAAAAACTGGGCGCCACGCTGGACCACCCGGCGGTGCGAGGGATTATGCGGCGAGCCTACGAGCTAGGTTACCATTTTATGAGCCATGTCGGGGATCCGAAAGCCTGGTTTGGCCCCGGCAAGGCGTATAGCCCACAAGATGGCCATCGTTCATTTGAAGAACAATTTCCCATGCTCGACCGGATGCTAGAAGATTTTCCCGATCGCGTGCATGTAGGCGCACACATGGGCGGTTGCGTGGAAGATCTGGAGCAATTGCAGCGGCGGCTGGATCGCTTCCCGAACTATCTTATTGACACCAGCGCCACCAAATGGGTGGTTCGGGCCATTGCGGCACAACCGAGCGAAGTCGTCCGGGACTTTATCCTGCGCAACCAGGACCGTGTGCTGTTCGGCAGCGACTTGGTGGTGGGTGAAAAGCACCCGTACGACCATTACGCCAGTCGCTATTGGGTGCACCAGAAACTTTGGGAAACCGATTACCGCGGGGAATCCCCGATCGCCGACCCCGACGCCCCTGGCGGCGCGCCCCGGCTGACCGGTCTCAACCTGCCCGCGGACGTACTGGAAAAACTCTATCGCGGCAACGCGCAAAAATGGCTGTACGGAAAGGTGCTGGGGCGGTGTTTCCGTTTTCCGGTACCCATGCCCGAGTCCGGGACCGACCCCGCGCTGTAGGTTAGCGGCCATCGGCGACTTGGGGGTTGTTTCGTCCCCGTCGTCACATGCGTGTACTCGGTGCCTCTGGAGTGGAAAATTAGCGTTGAGACGGGTGACCTTTCCCCCTAAAACGAGTCCACCTGCAACGATAGTGTTAAGGTGGAATTTAGCAGGAACAGGTCACGAGCTACCGGCGTTTCTTCCGGGAAGAGATGGTGCGCCGACTGCGGCGGGCGGATGTGAAACTGGGCAAGGGCCAAGACATTACCGGAGGGCCGTAGAGGTGCCCGGATCAATGTCCACGAAGGCCACGGTGCACCGCATATTCAGGCAGGCGCTGGCCACGTAGGTGTAGTTGGGCACAATCACTCCGCCGCCATCACCGAAGCCAGCCAGGTTCAGGGTTGCCGCAACGGCCGCCGCCGGGGCATCGGTGCCGGGGGCCGGGTGACAGCAATGCCGCACCTGGCAGTGGCGGGCAAAACGCTCCGCAAAGAGTTCCTGGGCCGTACCGGCGTGACCTTCGACCTGGGAAAAATAAACCTGCCGCAGCGCCGGTTCGATTTGTTCGCGCCACTGCCGCTCATTAGCCGGCGGCCATGTGGGCCAGGGATTACGCTGTGTGTCGCGCACCGGCGTGCTGCTTTGGGCGGTCCGCGGAGGAGTCTTCAGAGCAGTCACATCCAGTTACCCGCTCCCGTTGTGGATTAACCCTGCTTTCCCGGGCGGCCGATGGTGGGCCACGTTGTGTAGTTGTGGGTTCCCGCACGCGCCGTCGGGGTTCAGCTGTGGTCATAAGGCTGCGCCGGAACGATTCGCACGTTCCGCAGCAGAAATTGGCCTGCAACTACCGGTTGGATCGGGACGGCATTGGCGGCGTTTTTCACCAGAGTGAAGAACAGGGCGGTGGTCACATAGGGGCCGGTCGTGACCGTCGCCGTATACTTCTTCCAGGTCTTGCCCATTGTGACCACGTGGTCGACGCTGGCCCCGCCGCTGGGGCGCGTCAGCAGCAGGTAAGGCGAACCGGAAAGGGTTCTGGCTTCGAAGCTGACGACCAGGGTGGCGTTCGGCGCTGCAGCGCCCTTAAAAAGGCATAACGCTCCGGTGCCGTGCGATAAAACCTGCTTCCATTTCATATGTTCCACGGACACTTGCAACGCCCAGCCGCCGCCGTCGGTCGCGGGAACTTCCACGCGCGAAAGTAGTTTCGGATGTTGGGTTTGCGCGCCGCCCGCCGTTTCCAAAAACTTCCAACCGTCGATTCCATTCTTGAATGTTCCATTCGCGGCCAGGTTCGCGGCGTCGGAGTGCGGCTTGGCTTGGGGTGACAACGCCGCCACGGGCGCCGGATGGGCCGCGGCGCGTTTCACCACCGCGTCGCCGATATGTTCTTGGTTGCAGAACGCGCGCCACTGCCGGGCGATCGCGGAATCATCCTCGACATACCAGCCGGTGATCTGCAATGGCGTTTCGCGTCCCTGCGTAAAAGCGCCGTTGGTCAGCAGATTCTTGCCAGCGCTGTCGCATAACGCCGCGTCGGCGAACCAAACTGTTCCACTGGCGTAACGCAATTGCAGGTAGAAGCGGGCGCCAGTGGCGAGCGCCGGCGCGACGGCTTTCCCCTGGTAACGCTTCCAGGGCGTATTGCCCGTCACATACACGGCCGGATCCCAGCCGAGGACGTTGCCCTTGGCGCCGTCCCATACGGTAACCAGGCACGCGCCCTGGAGACCATTGACGTGTTGCGTCCGGGCCAGGAAAGAGTAGTGGTAAGTTTGCCCACCCTTGACGGGCACGTCCCCCTGGAACACATCGCTGACAACCTTATCCGACGGTTGCGAAATGCGAACCACTTTGCCGTACCGTGGGTCCGCGGTCCAATTCACGAAGCGGCCAGCACTGCCAACCGCCAGCTTGGCCATTTCCGGGTCGGCCCATGGCGAGGCGTCCGTCAGATCATCGCCGCAGTAAAAAAAATAGCCCAGGTTTTGCGGCAAGGGGTCTTTGGCCTCCTTCAGAGCTGTTGCCCAACTGGCCAGACGCATACTACCGGGATGGGAAAGCTGACTGAAAAAGAACCAGTCGTGTTTGCGGACCGGCGCCATGTAGCGGTGTTGCCAGGTTTTCCAAGGAATGCCCGCATAGGCCATCAGACCGTCGCAAAGTGGCTTCTTAATGATCGCGGTCCAGCGGTATGGATAAAGCATCGGCTGTGTGCCGGGGAAGCCGTCGAACGAGGCGTCGTCCAGGGTCAGGTAGTTGGTGTGTTGCCAGTAAAGGATCAGCTTGCCCGGCGCCTCCTTGTGGATCAACCGGTAGATGCTACGCAGGCTGGACACATATTCTTTTCCCAGCCACAGCCAGAACCGTTCGTCACATTTGAGGGGATGGCCATAGGCTTTTGCAATGGCCTGGCGGTAGTGAACCACGGCTGCGGGCAATTTGGTGAAATGGCCAGCCCGCAGTTCGCCGCCCAATCCCCAATGGGCCGGGGTCTCTTCCAAAAACGTGTAGCCGACCACATTCTGCGGCTTAGCCAGCTGATCCTGCACCATCTTAATCTGTCGTCGGATGGTGGCGCGGATGTATTGGCGGGCCGCCGGGTTGAACAGATAATCCAGAAAAGTCGCCTGGCCGCCATACACCGGCAAACCCACATTGTCGATCGGCCAAAGCCGCACCAAATATTTCTGATGCGGGTTAAGCGTCAGAAAGCGGTTGAATTGTTGCATACCCTGGGGCGTATCGGCGACGTTGCCAAAAGGGATTAGCAACCAGTCCCAGCGGGCATTGGCCGCCACCGACGCGGCGTCGCACGGCCCGTAGGCCCCAGCGCCGAGGTGCGGCGTTTTCGCGCGGGCGGCCGTTGATAACATGGCGACGCCAGCAATGATTGCGCATACGACCATGCCGCCAAACCAACGCTTCCAGCCCATATACAGCTCCCCTTATCCAACCAGCCCCGGCGCCCGCATCGGCACTTTCCCGCAAAGGACTACCACGCCTCGACGGCGGACCTCGGTCCGCCTTGAGCGGCCACGGTAGGATTCACTGTTCGTACCGGTGTCATGCAGGTATCGAACGGGGGCGCCAGCGTTCCGAGCAGAGGCGCCGGAGGCACGGGACTGCTTCCATGGCCACCCACCGCCGTAAGGCCAACCTGGTTGGTGTCCGTCGTCCCATTGACCACGCCGGTAGCCGTGGTGTAGGTGAAGATGTTGTCGCCATTTTGCCCTGCGTAAGGCGAGATTTCCCAAGTGACGTGATCGTCTCCGAAGCCCACATTCTGGCCCTCGCCGGCATGGTTGCCGGCGTTATAAATATACGGGCCATAGGTGTTGGCCGTCGGCAGGGTGGTGGTGATGCGCTGAAATACGCCTTGGCCCGGTCCATCGCCGGTAGACGCCAGCTCGGTGCCACCGCTGTCGACCGGGGCCATGTCGCTGACCAGCGGAACCTCGGTGGTGGCCCCGTCAGTGGTCCACCATTGGCCAACGGTGACAGCGCTGGGGTTGTTCGTCCAGGCAAAGGCGCAGGAATAGCTAAGCCCCTTGCCATCGGCGTAATAGTAAGGCGCATTACTGGCGCCGCCACCGTCGAAATTGGGATAGTAGTACAACGGCGGAGAGCTGTTGACATATTCCGGCGACGGTCCTGACGCCAACGGGTCTGACGGGCATATAAAATTAGCTGGCGAATTGTAGCCCTGCAGCACCAGGATCCACATGCTGCCGGTGGGGCTGGCCAAGGCATTGTTCGTGCTGGTGTACCATGCTGTCACCGCCTCTGGGCCATTCTGCTCGGCCGAAGCACTGTTGTACGCCATCGTACCATTGTCGTAACCGTGCGCGGCAGGCGGGCCTACGGCCGGATACATCGCCGGGAACGTCCCGTTATTCGACTGGCCGTAGGTGATCATCGACTGGATGATCCCGCGGATATTGGCCATGCACACCGCCCGGTTGGCCAGTTCCCGGGCTTTGGCCAAGGCGGGCAGCAGAATGGAAACAAGGATCGCAATGATACTTATCACCACCAGCAGCTCGATCAGGGTAAACGCCGCCGCCGCCTTAAAGCGGGATTTCGGCGACCGGAAACCGCACTGACCTAACGCCATCTGGAAGCCTATCAGTACCCCCAGCGCTTCGCCGATGGAAAGGACCCCGATGGCGAAGGCCGTAAGCCCCATCTTCAAAATGGCGCCCACCCCTGCAATCACTTTCTCCGTGGCCAGCCCCACGCTCTCGGCCAATACGCTGGCCAGTCGAAGACTCGCCACGGCGAGCTTGATACCTTCTCGCACTTTCATGGGAAACTCCTGTAAAAAAGGGACCAGAATCTTTACGCCAGCCGTCGGGGACGACGGCTCTACGGGGACACCAGCCGTCGAGGGCGACGGCTCTACAGGGCGCGACGACGCTACAGAGGGCGACGGCGCCACAGGGGAACCGAAGAAAGACCTTGAACTATTGCGTGCCATAGGGCGCCTCCTTATCACGCGCCCCGCAGGAGCTGGCCCCGGGTCACATGACCCGGTGTAAGCCCGCATCCACTGGGGTGAAACAAAGACCGTTTCCTCACGCGAAGCCGCGAAGGCCGCGAAAACACCTTTTTCATGATCCCTTAAC
>JAKCCC010000167.1 GCA_021838985.1 Planctomycetota bacterium | reverse complement strand
CGGTGGAACCTTGCAACGGCCCGTAATCCACGCCATTCCACTGGAGCTGTGGATCTGGCCGTTCGAATAGAGGACAACCGTATTTTTATGGTCGCGCCCCCGCGTTCAACACAAGATTGGTCCAGCGGTTATGGCGGCGCAGGAACGTCCGCTCCCGCAACCAGCGTTGCTGGAGTATTTGGTTGATCCGCACGGGATCCTCGGGAACACCATTTAGACGCAGGCGATATACGCGTGGCCGACCATGGCGCAACACCGTCAACTGGATGCGGGCGCCGACCGACCGACTTTGGATCAGGCCGCGGAAGTCAACAGCGGTAAAAGCCGCCGGAAAAGGTCGTCCATCCACCGCGACAATCAAGTCTCCAGGCGCCAGATATCTGGCGGCGGAGAAGCCTGGTAAAACTTCCTGGACCACGACCGCGGCCCGCGGGGGGGACCGCTTTAAACGTGGCGACATCAGGCGTACGGAGAAAGCGATACCTAGAAATGGCCGCGGCCCCGCGTCCCGATTGAATTGTCCGGCCATATAGAGCTGGCAAGCCAGGGCGCTCAGACGTTGAATTAACTCCGGATCTTGGGTCTGCCGAAGGCGCTGCAAGAGCACCGGCAGGATCCGCGGATCGCAGCGCATGAGGCGGCGAAAGGCGTCGCGACGAATGCGCCAATGGTCATTGGTCAGTTCGGCGAGACGCCTACTCAACCACCGAGCCCGCGCGGAGCGCGGCGCTGGCATCCGGCCGGAGCCCGTTTTCGTTCGGGGTGCAACGTGCGCGGGCGGCCTGGCCGCTGTCAGCGCGCCAGCCGGGCGGCCGGAAGGTCCAGCGGGTACGGATTGGTGCAAGGCGGCAAACGCAGGATGCGATATAACGCCGGTGAAGGCCCAGGCGATGGTCCACGCCACCACCGGCCAACGGGAAAGATTGACTACGCGAACCAACATTCAGGCCATTCCACGCAAAACCACATCGAATGATAGGGCAGCGGCCCAAACCACAGCAGCCCAACGGTTAATGGCGCAGCGGCCCGGGGAATCCCGATCCGTTGCCCCGGTGACGCGACGCGGCAGGAAAACGCAGATAGGCCGCCAGATGGCGCAGCGTGACGGGGCCAAAGCCGGGGATAGCGCCCAGGTCGTTCAGCCGGCGAAACACGATTTCGCGCGGATGCCCCTGGAGCCATCGTTGGCGATAGGCCAGAAGTTGGGCCACACGGCTCGGCCCCAAACCGGGAAGGCGGATCAGCGAGGCCCAACCGGCGGTATTGGGGTCCACGGTGCGCGGCGTCAGAAGCGCTGCGGTTTGGCGAAGGCGGATCCCGCTCGACCAACGCATGGGGCGGCGATAAAGCTGGATGCCCAGAAAGATCAACAGCAGCACGAGCAGCACCCCCAGACCGATCTGATGCGTGCGGGTCCAACCCCACGATGAATCAGCGCCGCCGGCGGTCGGGGTATCCGTTTTCGGGATGAGGTTAGAAGGCATGGTTTGGATTTCCGCCTGAGAAACTCCTGCGGCGAAAGCCGGCCGGATTGGCCGATCATCGCCGCCCAGTTTTTACTGGGGCCGATTCCCAGCCTCCGCCGTGGCGCCGGCCCCGGGTTTGGCGTGGCCACCGGTCCGGGAAGAGTTCTGATGAACGGTTGCCACCGCGCGGCGCATGGCCTGCCAGGTTTGAAAGGCCGCCTTGGGATTCAGATCCGCCCCGAGTAAACCCGCGGCGGGGATGCAAGCCCCCGGCCGATCCACCAGGTCGGACCAGCACACCGCTTCTACAAACGGCTTGCTCAAGGCTATATTCGTGACGGTTTCCAGCCAACGGGCCTGGAGGGGATCGCTCCACGGCTTATGCCAGACGCCCCCGCGGCCGTTTTCCGGCGGCGTGTTGGGCACCGCAAGTCGCGTGATAATCACCGGTTTACCGAATGGGGCGAAATGATCGAGCATGGCGCTGATCTGAAACAGATCCCGCTGCCAGCATCCGTCATGGGGGGCGCCAAAACACAATTGCAGCCCAAACACATCGAACGGAACGCCGCTTTGCACCGCCATTTCCGCGTAAACCAGGGGGGGAATACTACGGGAGTTGGCGGCGTAATATTCGCCCCAGGGCTGCGTAATTTCGATCATGGTGCGGACGGTGGGCTGCTTCTTCTTGACCAGCGTTACCGCCATGCGGGTTAAATCCATCAACTGATCATAAGTGAAAAAGAAATGGGCGTTGGCGTGCAGCCCGCTTAACACGTTCCACAAAGCCACCTGACCGCCGAAATGCGTCAGCAGGCGTTCGATGTGTTCATACAGCAAACCGCGGACGGTTTCATAATCGTTCTCCCAGATATACAGCCAACCCGGCAGCACCGCTTCGTGGAACTGGACGAGCGGACCGGCGACCACGGGGATTTTGGCCCGGAGCAACAGGTTGATCCAGTCGTCCAGCAGCGTGAAATCACGGGTTTGCTGCTGCGGCTCAATGAGCTTCCAAGGCATGGGCAGACATACAAAGTCGCCGCTGCCCAAGACTTTGCGACGATAGGGTTCGCCGGTTTGTTGCAGTTCCGCCCAGCAGCCGAAGACATTTTTGGGGATGCTGCGCGTATTGATGCGGCGTTGCAGGAGCAATTCGGCATGCAGTACGGCGGTCTGTTCGGACAACGGCAAAGTCGCCGCCAAACACCGATCGGCCAGACGGGACGCCGCGGCCGGATCATCCAGATTTTCAATGGCCGCAATCAGCAGGTCCCGGCCCTCATTGAACTTATCGCTGATCTTCTGCGCGGCGCTGATATCCAGCAGGCCCCATTCCTCGCGCTTCTGCAACAACCGCATCATGCGGCCCCGGGCCAGCTCGACATTCAGCACGTACGGCTCGGGGCGTTCCGGGAGCCGGACGGTTTCGAGGAGCACGGCTCCGAAATCGTTTACCGGCCACATCAACGCCAGGGCGCAGGGACCGGCGGGGCGTTTGCGACAACTCAACTCACCCTGGGCGAACGTGAATTCGCTGCGCACCGGAACGTTGTCGGCCCCGAGGAGGTGAAGCGTATCCAAGTCCAGACTTGCCGCCGCCTGGCCGTCATAAAAAACTTGAAAACGCAGCATGCACATCCCCGTTGGTCTACCGGTTCGCCGCGCCGGCTTCAATTTCGCTCAAATACGCCAGCGTGCGTTCCAGTTGCCCCTGCAGGTGTCGAATTCGCAGCAGACTCTTGACCCGTGTCAGCAGTTCCAGCTTATTGACGGGTTTGGTCAAAAAATCATCCGTGCCGCTTTCCACGCCGCGCTCGATATCCCCCAGTTCGTGCAGGGCCGTGACCATCAAAATTGGAATAGCGCGGGTTTTCGGATCTGCTTTCAAACGGCGGCAGACTTCAAAACCGCTCAGACGCGGCATCATGATGTCCAGAATAATCAAATCGGGCTTGAAGCTGGCCACCTTCGCTAGAGCGTCCACGCCGTCGACCGCGACTTGCGTCACGCAATTCATTGTTTCCAGGTACGCCTGGATGAGTTCCACATTCTGCGGATTGTCATCCACCACCAGGATGGCGCTGCGCGGCAGGTGGGTGTCATGGCTGCTCAGGGAAGCAACGGGCATCAAAGGCTCCGCAAGGACCACGCATCAACGGCCACGGGTATTATAGTAAGTCGCGGCGAAGGTGTCGTGAGTTGGATTTTTTGGGGGTTAAGGGCAGGGGGACGGCGAACCGGGGATACGGCCTGGCTTTTTACATCGCACCCCCGGCCTTACCCATTCCGCCTTGATTTCTCGTGTTTACTTGGGCCGGGCCAGCCGCTCCGGGCCTTTATCCTTGAAGATAGGTGGCCTCCTTGATCGCCTGCACCACGCGCCGGGCGTCCGGCACCACGTGCTCCTGCAACGGTTTGCTGTAAGGCATGGGCACATCCAGGCTCGCCACGCGCACCACGGCATGATCCAGATCGTCGAAACACTTTTCCTGCACCAGCGCTGCGATCTCCGCCCCCACGGAGCACGTCGGATAGCCTTCCTCCACCGTCACACAATAACCTGTCCGGCGCACCGATTGAATGATGCGGGACAGATCCAGCGGCCGCAACGTGCGTAAATCCACCACTTCCACCTCCAGGCCATTTTCCCGATGCAATTGTTCCGCCGCCTCCAGGGCGATGACACAGCTCTGGCCCCACGCCACCACAGTGCAATCGCCGCCAGGGCGCTTGATATCGGCTTGGCCGAAAGGCAGCAGATATTCCTGCTCCGGCACTTCCTGGCGCAAGGTATACATCGACTCGCTCTCCAGGAAGACGACGGGGTCATCATCCCGAATGGCCGTCTTAAGCAGCCCCTTGGCGTCGTAAGGACAGGACGGCACGACCACCTTAAGCCCCGGCACGTGGGTGCACAGCGCGTCGACGCTCCAGGCATGGGTTGCGGCCAACTGCCGGCCCGGTCCGGAAATGCCGCGGAACACGATGGGCAGCTTGAACTGCCCGCCGGACATGTAACGGATCTTCGGCGCATTGTTCAGCAGTTGATCCAACGCGACCAGCGAAAAGGAAAAGGTCATGAACTCCACGATCGGCCGCAGGCCCACCAGCGCGGCGCCCAGGCCCAGCCCGGCGAAACCGCACTCGGAAATCGGCATGTCCACGACGCGCTGCGGGCCGAATTTGGCCAGCATGCCACGCGATACTTTGTACGCGCCGTCGTATTCGGCCACTTCCTCGCCGATCAAAAACACCTCCGGGTCGCGCTGCATCTCTTCACACATCGCCTGGTTGAGCGCCTCGCGGAATTGAATCAACGGCATGACCCGATTCCTTTACATCTGGTAGGGGCCAAAGGGATTGGCATAAACATCTTTCCACACGTCGTCCGGCTGCGGCCAGGGCTCCTGCTCCGCCTGGTGGTGCGCCGCCTCCACCGCCGCGTGCACTTCCTGCCGCAGGGCTTCGATCTTTCTCTCATCCAGCGCGCCGCGGGCCTTGAGCTGCTCTTCCAGCCGCCCAATGGGATCATGTTCCTGGTAGCGGGCCAGTTCCTCTTTGGTCCGGTACTTCTGCGGATCCGACATGCTGTGGCCGCGGTAGCGGTACGTCTTCGCCTCCAGGAAGATGGCGCCATTGCCGCCGCGACAGTACTCGGCCGCGGCCCGGGTCATCCGATACACGGCCAGGCAATCCATCCCGTCGACATCTTTGCCGTCGATGCCGTACGCATCGCCCGTGCGCAGCTTCAAGTCAGGCACCGCGCTGGCCCGGTCCACATGGGTCCCCATCCCGTATTGATTGTTCTCGGCCACGAAAATAATCGGAAGCTTAAACAGACCGGCCAGATTCAACGCCTCGTGAAAGGCTCCCTGGTTCATCGCGCCGTCGCCGAAAAAGCAGGCCACCACGCGGTCTTCGGCGCGGTATTTCACCGCCCAGGCCATTCCCACCGCCAGGGGAATATGCGCTCCGACAATGGCATGACCGCCGAAGAAGTTCTTGCCCCGGTCAAAAAAGTGCATCGACCCACCCTTGCCGTGCGAACAACCCGTG
>JAKCCC010000166.1 GCA_021838985.1 Planctomycetota bacterium | reverse complement strand
TCTTAATGCTGCCCGTTTCGTTAATCAGAAATAAGTGTCCATGCCATGCCCATATCCATTGTATTGAAGTTTTAACCGCTTGTACGTGAATAATTGAACCATTGGCGGCATTGAAATAGATGAGTTTTTGCGCCTGGCTCCCATATCGCACCAACGCAACCGATTCATGTGCGCTCACCCTGATGTAGTCCTCAACATAAACGCGCGGTGCCCACTGCGATTTAGGTTTGGCAATATATTTGGGATAGACCGTCTTCAATGGTATTTTATGCGAAATTGCGTTTAATAGCTTTCCTTGCGAATTAATGGAGAACGAGACAAATTCTTTGCCATCATCCGTAATTCCAGTGGTCTTATCTCCAACTGTTACACAACGGAAAGGCTTATCCGGCAATTTCGGAGCCAACTTGAGAACGTGCTTATGTCCATTTTCCATTATTAGGAGAGTGCGGAGCTTCCCAAAATAAGTGTTCGTCATGCCATTTTTTGTGGTCTGCTTGAAATTCGGATAGGTAAAGAAAATAACAGCGTGATCCAGGGGTTCGGGCATACCTGCCATGCCAATATCTTTGGGATAAAGGCGACAACGTCCCAACACTTTTTGCTTCGCCCAATCAATTGCCGCCACGTCTATATATTTGATGTGTTGTTTCGCGTACGGACCCCGCCGCATTTCCCATACCGTTCCGTCTGGACCAGTTTGAATTCCTCGACATACATGTCCTTTCGTATCGTCTATAAATTGCCATGGGAATTGGATTGTGTGGACAATCCTCACACCGAGCCTGGCATCTTTCGGGAAGAGATGAACTTCGTAAATGGTGGTGGGCATTGTATTCTTTGGAGGATCGTACCGTTCAGCGGCGATCAGGAAGTCATTTCCTCCGGGCAGATTTGTCACAGAAATGGAATCTGCACGAACCATAAAGCGGCTATACACATGGGAGCCAACCGGGTCCGGTCTCATGTCGACAAATACAACTGTCTTTTCCTGATCCCACTGCCATTGTGCCAATATGCTGTCGCTAACGATTAAAGCCGGCGCATTACGAACCTGGACATATGCAAGAAAATCTCCGGCGGTGGCGGAAGCGGTGGAACACAATATCACGAAAATCGGGATTAAAAATGATCGCATGAACAGTTCCCCCTGTAATATTATTCCGTGTTTGCCTGCTAATCTCCATTCAGAAATAAATCCAGCAAATAAACACACACCATGTCGTATGCCCTTATTGGTTCAGGCTGAACGGGAGAATTAGCCCGAGTGCCTAACGGACCTTGGGGTTCGGGCGGTTGCATCCTACGAGGCATGAGAAAGAGGCCCGGAATGTGGGAAGTTGTCGTCGGCGTCCTGCCGTCGACAACTTCCGGGGCGCTGATTCGCCATCCATCCATCCAGCCAGCTATGCCTGGCGAGGCGGATGCCTTCGTAGCTCGCGTCCATTTTACTGGCTTGTGTGATTATGCGCATAAAAGCGGTTCCATGCAATCGTGACTGGGCCGATGCGTGTGCACGGGCAGGGTCTTTTAGTTTTCCGGAATTCCGACCAATTTGAGCGCCTTATGCACCTTGACGGAGTGGTGTCGGAGTGCGGCGGCGATATTCTGCCAACCGTGCAGTCGCAGCAGATTCAAGACGGAATTGCGAATGCCGGCTAATACTTGCGGAGCCGATCCCTTGCGAACGCGGCATGCGTCCTCGCCCATGGTTACATCGCGAACGTAGTGTAAACGATTCTCAATTCCCCAGTGTCCGCGATTGAGACGCAGGAATATTTCCGGCTTGTAAACCTTGTGATCCAGACTGCTTATCAGATAGGCGGACTCTACGGTGTGTGACTTGGGCGTGCGGTTCCATACTTCCCGTTGTACCCGGCAGACGGTCTTGAGTCCCGGCCATTGTTTCCATCCCGCCAACTCGCCGCTGGTCTGGATCGTGCGTTTCTCAATACGCGAGCCGTGCTTGTCTACATCTTCATGGACAAAAAGGGGGCGCGAGGGGAACGGAATACGTCTTCTATTTCCGCCAGCAGCTTGGGCTGGTTTTCCTTCACCGCCAGAAGATACTCTCCGCCAGGTTCCGTGATCGCCGCGCAGAGTTTTCGCTGCGCAAACAGGGCGTCTCCCGTTACAACTCTACCCTTTAATACCAAGCCTATCAGCACTTCCGATGCGGCGGTAATCTCGCCGCCATCTTCCTTGTTGGCCCCGGCGGAGACCTGCTTGAGCACCAGTCCAACCCCCGCCATGAAAGCCGATAGCAGATGTACCCCGGGAACCTCGTGGCCCTGACTGCCCCGCAAGGTTTTACCGTCGATGCTGATCGCCACGAGTTCGCCGCACGGTTCAAGCGCCACTCGGCATGAATCGATCCAGCATGACAACGCTCTTTCGTAAGCCGGTAAATCCATCCGCCGCAATAAGTTACTGATCATCCCATTCGTGGGTATCCCATGCTTGGCCAGTCCCAACTGCTCTGCCAGTTCCTGACCATGATCGCGACCCCATTGCAGGATGGCATAAATGCTGCGCCCACCGCACATTGTGCCCACCGCCAACAAACTTAAAACCGCCGGCAACGGATGGCGACGCCCACGCCGACCACGCGGATCCGGAACCGAATTAAAGGCTTCAACCAACGACATGCTCTGAATCACGGCCAATCCTTGGCCTCCTTTTTACGTGCAGGATAATCTTCGCCAGCCTTCCTTGGCTGGACGCTCCTATCATCACCTGTCAAGCAACTTTACGCCAGAGCCGAAAACTAAAAGACCCTGTGTGCACGGGTTCCGGCGAGCGGTTCCGCCTTGCCTCGCGTCGCCGGTGGCGGGCCAGTGCGAGCCACGCCTTGCGTTGGTCGAAGATCTGTTGCTCGCGGCCCGCGAGTTTGTCGCTGGGCGTCAGATAGGCAATGGCGTTGTGGAGCCGCACGGTGTTGTAATGCTGCACCTCGCCGCCGCCGGCAACAGCGAAGCAGGGTTCGCGGTGGGCGAGCTATACGCCAAGGGGTGGGGCGTCCCGCAGAACCTCCGTGCGGCACTGGCTTGGTTTCGCAAGGCCTTTGCTGCCGGAAACGCGGCTGCGGTAACCGGAATTGGAGCTTTTTACGATAGTGGCCCAGGTGTAAGAAGGAAGCCCAAAGTTGGCGGGACGGCCACGCCTGGCCTGTGATTGCAACATTCGGCGGCCATTTGCGGGGTATTTACGTACTGGTAAAAGGCGTTTTGCCGCGCAGCGATTCACGGTAGCGCCCATGCTTTCCTTCCGCCGCCCGGCGGATAAAAGTCAGCAGCCGGTTGATTTCCGGGTTGCCGGGGTAGAGCTTTGCCAGCTCCGCCGCGCCGACCGCCAAAGGCTTTTCCCTGCGGTACAGCAGGCGATAGGCTTCTTTGATCGGTTCGATCTGTTTTTCATCAAAGCCGCGGCGCTTCAGCCCCACACGGTTGATTCCGCGCACGGAAGCGGGGCGGCCGTCAACGGTAAGAAATGGCGGCACATCATGCACCACCACCGCCACGCCGCCGACAAATGAATATTGCCCGATACTGACAAAGTGCGTTACCGCCACGGCTCCGGAAAGCACGACCCCGTCTTCCACTTCGATATGTCCCGCCAGCATGACGTTGTTGGCGAAAATGCAGCGGTCACGCACGAAGCAATCATGGGCCACATGCACATTGGCCATCAGCAGATTGCCACTGCCGATTTGCGTTATCCCGCCGCCGTCTTCCGTGCCCATGTTCACGGTAACCAGTTCGCGGAAACGGTTGTCGTCCCCGATGATCACGCGGCAATCACCGCCGCGGTATTTCAAATCCTGCGGAATACCGCCTATTACGCAGCCGGGAAAAAAATGATTGTTTTTGCCGGCAACCGTGTTGCCATGAATGGAAGCCCGATGATGGACCACGCAGCCAGGACCCAGAACAACTTTGGGTCCAACATACGCAAACGGCCCGACAACCACGTCGGGTGCAAGCTGCGCTCCGGTTTCCACAACGGCCATGGGATGTATCTGCGGCATAGATTCCAACTCAAAATAAACTTAACTCAACGCGCGGCTCTTCGCCACACGACGCCGAATGTGTGCCCAACATCGGGTATCCGGCACGGTTCGGCACCGACGAATCCGGCAGTGAAACCCCCAGATTTCACGCCCGGTGGGTTAAACCCACCGGCTCGCATTCGCGTTCCCAACTCCCGATTTCTAATTTCTAGCTCTAACTCCTGACAGAATTTCATGTCTGCGACTCATCAACGAGCATAAATTTCAGCACCGCTTCGGCCGCCAACTGATCACCAACCATGGCCCGGCATTTCACATGCCCGGTGCGGGCCTTCACCCGGATCGTTTCGGATTCGAGTACCAACTGATCGCCCGGAACCACGGGCCGGCGCAGTTTAACTTTATCCATGGAAAGCAGCATGGGCAATTTTCCGCTGTGTTCGAGTTGCCGGGCCAGAAGTAATCCGGAAAGCTGGGCCATGGCCTCGACAATCAAAACGCCGGGCATTACCGGAGCGCCGGGGTAATGGCCCTGAAAAAATGGCTCGTTCATGCTGACATTTTTAATTCCCACCGCATGGTTGTTGGAATGCATTTCAATAACGCGGTCCACCAGCAGCATGGGAAACCGGTGCGGCAGCACACGGGTGATTTGTTTGATGTCCATCACCGGATCACGAATGCTCAGGGCCGAATGGCGTTGTGCCTGAAGCATGGAAACCAGTTACCGCACCAGGGCATGATTAAGCGAATGACCGGATTTGAAGGCAATGATTTTTCCGCGAATGGAACAACCCAGCAGGTACAAATCACCGATCATATCCAGAATTTTGTGCCGGACGCATTCATCGGGAAAACGGTATTTTGTGGCAATGGGGCCGTCGTTATCAATCACCAGCACATCGCCGGGCTGCAGGTGCAATCCCAGGCCGCGCTGGCGGAGCATGTCAGCTTCATGCCGGAGCACAAACGTGCGGGCCGGCGCAATAACGCTGGCGAAATCATCTCCCAGCGTATAGGAAAACAGTTGATGACCGATGGGCGTATTGGCACCATAGTCCAGATCAAAAATCATTTGAAATTCATCACCCGCCGCCGGGGAGGCAATAAGGGTGGAGGTTCCATCGGAGACTTCCACCGGCTCGCTGATGCGGAGAAACTGCTTTTCCGCGGACTGCTCAACGATGCCGGCATTCTGCAGCGCCTGCACAAACGGCAGGCACGAGCCATCAACGCCGGGAACTTCTCCACCGGCGATGTTGACTTCGATATTATCAATGCCCAGGCCGTGAATGGCGGACATGCAATGTTCAATGGTTTCAACGGAATCGGCACCATTGCGGATGGTGCTGCGGCGGGTGCGTTTGGTAATCTGCTGCACCAGGGCGGGAATCCGGACCGGCCGATCCAGATCGCTGCGGACGAACACCACACCATGGCCCGCCGGTGCGGGTTTGAATGTCAGCGTGGCCGGTTCGCCGGTAAATAATCCGCGTCCGCTTACGACGGCTTCACTGG
>JAKCCC010000165.1 GCA_021838985.1 Planctomycetota bacterium | reverse complement strand
GCCCCTGGGGCGAAAAATTGGGGTTAAGGTAAGCCGATGGACTTTTGCCGGTCTGTTGTCTGAAGAATCGGCAGAATCCACTGGGGTTGGCAAAACCGAGCGCATCAGATACCGCCGCCGTCTTAAGGCCTTGGCCCAAGAGTTCCTGGGCTTTCCGCAGTTTTTGCTGCCGAATATAGGCCCCCAGCGAGCACTGCTGGTATTTCCGGAACATGCGAAGAAAATAAAATTTATTGTATCCTGCCAGACGGGATAAATGGGCCAGGGACAGATCCCCGCCAAGACTGTGTTTTATTACCTGTGCGATTCCAGCCACCACGTCGCGGCCGCCTTGTATCCCCGCATCCCCAGTCGCCGGCGGGTTCGCCAGATGCTTATATAGATCCACAATCAGCGTGCAAAACGTTATAAAGAATTGGGCCCGCGCCACGGCATCCGCGCGGCGCGATCGCAGCAGATCCCAACTTCGCCAGAATTGGTCCACGCCCGGCAAGCGCACCAGGGCCAGCGGCATGGTGACCGGCGAGCGAACAAAGCAATGATCACGGACCTCACAGATGTTCCAGAACAGGGACGAGCTCTCCGTGGCAGGCGACTCGTGCAGCCATAGATGGCAACAGGGCGGACCAGAGGTCGGGTACCAGCTATCATGCTCCTCATTGGCATCGAACAAGAGGATGGTCCCGGGCGAAATCGGGTAGACGCGCCCCCGGCAACCGTACCGGCCCTGGCCGGAGAGTCCGACCATCACCTCCCGAAAGCGGTGATGGTGCGTATGGCGTCGCATCCAAAGCGCGCGGTGCGTATCCGGCGCCGCGCCGCCCTCCAGGCCGCCCACCAAACTGCCCATCCAGCGGAATCGCTGGAAATCGAGCAGAACGGCGGCGTAATCTTCCAAAAACCACGTGGGCATCGAATACCCCCTGTCGTTGATCGGAGTGTATACTGACGGCGCTGCGGCGTAAAGCGCAGACCCGTGCGGAAGGGGTGTGGGCGTGTTGGCAACAAAAGGTAATCCAGGGCAATCTGGGGTTATCGTCAGGTTCTGCCGATGGACTATGATTAACCGTCGGCAAGACCCCAGTGTGTGGTTTTGACAAGGAGCCGTCTTTAATGACGCCTCAACTTTCGCAGCTTCATCGTAGTATCCCGCGCGGATCGTTGCCGGAGCGGCGATCCGGTTATTGTATTTCGTTCTTTAAGGAGTTTCTCATGAAAGCGCATCGGCGCACCCTATCCACGTGCGGCACGAGCGTGGTCGGTCTTGGCGTGCGAAGGAAGTTCACTGGCTCTCTTTTAAAGGAGATCACGATGAGAGCGTATCAAACCATCCAATCCGTAGTCGAAATCGCGTTGTCCCCCATCGTCTGGATCCTTGGTTGTGTGGCCCTGCTGCTGAATTCCATGGTGCTGAGCCTGGCCCGGGGGCTGGGCGCCTATGGCGACCTGGAATCCCTGGTCAGCCGCGCCGGATTCCGGTCGTGGCGACGCCGTTTCAGGGGCGCGTTAGGATTCACGTTGATCGAGCTGCTGGTGGTGATATCGATAATAGCTATTCTCATATCTATATTACTACCTGCGTTAGCCAAAGCCCGGGAACTCGCCAACCGCGCGGTCTGCATGGCGAATATCAGGGGGATCATCCAGGCGATCATCACCTATGGTCAAAGTAACAAAGGAACGTTCCCCTTAATTAACGCCATTCCGAATTACGGGTGGATAAATGATGGTGGAATTTATGTGAACGAAGCGATACAGCAAGCCAGTATGGTAACGGGTCTAAGCGCACCTGAAGTGGTGCAGCTTGCGTATGCGGGTGGCGGCGTACATGGCGAATTTTTTCCCAATCCACTGTTCAGTGAATGGATGCTGGTGCTCCAAGGCTATACCACACCGGCGAGCTTCATCTGCCCCTCCGATGCGATCGCCTATGGACCTTCGCCGGAATACACCAATGAGGTGGCAAACACCCCTTCGTACCTCAGCAGTTTCATGCAACAACTCAGCTCTGGGCAAACCACAGCCACCACCACCTATAACCCAACCGGGCAAGGCTGCAGCTATTCGATCGTGTTTCCATGGGTGTGGGATGACGCAACGGTGGCTTTTGCGCCGGGCGCCGGCCCGTGGTGGACCACCGACGGCGCGACGACCGAGACCCCCATAGCCAGTGATATGGCTCCGTTAGATAACGCCTTCGGCGATGGCCCCGGCTACGGTGTGTATCAGCGTATCACCACCACCCTGCCGACGGCCAACACCTATGGCCCGTATATTTACAATTCCGGCAATCATGCCGGCGACGGTCAGAACGTCGGCTTCGGCGACGATCACGTGACGTGGGAAATCTCACCCTACGTGGGCGAAAATGGAGATAACATTTTCACCTATCACAACGACACGAATCTGGTCAACGGCACCACGGATACCGATCAGGTGGGCCTTGCGGCGATTCAGTATGGATATGTGCCGCATATTTATACACACGCGCATCCATTTGACACCGTTATGACCCCCGTGCGAACCGTGAATCCTAACAGTTCCACTTGGGATAATGCCGAATGGAATGCTCCTACGCCAAACGCGTGGTGACGGCCCAAGCCAGAGATAATAGCGGCGGAGGGGCCGTGAAGGAACGGCGCAGGGCGTCGGAGGACGGGGGTTGCAGAAGAGCTCAAACGCACGCACCCATTGCTAAACATAATCGGTGCGGATCCTTCATGGCCCGCTCACGCGACCGAAGACGTGGGCAGTGAGCTCGTTGGATCCAATTCTGCGGGCCTCGACCCTGGATTAGAGCGTGTTATGAACTTGAAAACCACGCTCCATGGTGGAAAATCAGCTTTTTGGGGGCGGGCGTCCCGCCCGCCTAGTGAGGAGATGCTTGCTGCGGCGGGCAAGATGTCCGCCCCCCAGAAGGGCCCGCGTTTCGAAGGATGTGCTGGTCTTTAGCGCCTGAAGATTCGTAACACTTTAGGGCATCCACGGGAGTTGTGTGCGCCGGATCCTACGGCCAGCATCAGTGCCGACTCGGCACTCCAGACGCGCGAATTAGGCTCAGCAGTTGTCGGAGCGCCAATTCTCGCCGTCGTCTGGTGTGTCGCGTGGGCGGTGAGATAACATTGGGACAGCCAGCTTCGTGTGAGAGCCAACCCACATGAGAATTCTGGCTTGGGAGGAATTGTTGTGAGGCATCTTCTTCTAGCATTGGCTCTAGGATTGGTGTTGGCCGGGGTCTGTCGAGCGGCGAAACCGCAAGGGGACAAACTTTTCCGGAAAAAGGCCCTGGCGGTGGCGTGGCCGGCGAGTTGGGCCGTTGGGCGGGTCGGGCGCCCTGAAGTGCCTTATTCGCTGGGTGTGAACATTAATTTCACGCGTCCGCGGCCGGGGGAGATGCGCATGTTGGCCGCCGCCGGTTTCCGCTGGGTTCGCATGGATTTCGACTGGTCCAAAACTGAGCGGGTCAAGGGGCATTATGAGTTCCACGCCTACGATCGCCTGCTGGCGGCGTTGGAGCGCCACCACATGCGGGCGTTGTGGATATTGGACTACGGCAACGCACTGTACATCCCGGGCAACATTGGATACCCACTGACGCCTCCAACCACGCGCAAGCAGCGCCGCGCCTTCTGTCGGTGGGTGGCGGCGGCCGTGCGGCACTTTCGTGGCCACGGCATCATCTGGGAAATGTGGAATGAGCCGAACAGTACTGCATTTTGGCCCCAACATAATGGCCCCGAAGCCCATTTCGGCGGCGCCAACGATGGTATTATCCATTTGCCGGTCGCCACGATAATGCTCGGTATAAACAACGTTCAAGGTCATCACGTGGCTGGGCAGATTGCGTTTTCGGACCTCGTTGTTGCGGCGGGGCACAGGCGAAATCTTTTTACGCCACGCCAACACTGGACCTTCAGCAATGGGCCGGAGTTCCCCGGCGCCAAAGGCGCCTTCAGGCTGAATCTCGACCCGAACGCCCTGGCCCGCAACGGCGGGACAGCCCGCATGCGGAGGATATCTCCGCGTGGGGTGCTCTCATACGACTTCACCCACGGCGGTGCCTACTGCGTTGCCGAAACCAATGTTGCGATACCCCAACTCGGCGTGCTGCGATTTCGAGCCAAGGCGGCCAAACCAGTCCAGGTTCTGGTCCGGATCAGCGACCACACCGGCCAGGTGTTCCAATTTTGTCCGTCCTATTGGAAGGCTGGCCGCTGGCAGCACTTCCACGTCCGTTTGGGGCATTGGAGCGCTGGCGGGGCTGATTATGCCCGACTGGCGGTCGATGTGGGCAAAACGATACGACGTGTGGCACCGCACGAGCTATTTGTCGGACCAGCTCTTGACGACAGTGGCGTGTATGACCCGCGGCTGCGATTTCTCCGAACCTGTTTCGCCCATGGCGTGCTGACCTACTTTGATGCTGTAACTATCCACCCTTATCGCCACGGCAAGCCAGAAGCCATCATCAAGGTCTGCCGGCGAATCAGGGCCTTGATCGCCCGGTATGCTCCCAAGCGAGATAAAATCCCCATTATCTGCAGCGAATGGGGTTACAGCCGCAGTTGGAATGGAGGCGGCAATGCACGAGCCGCCCGTATGTTGTCCCGGGAATTTCTGGTTAGTCTATACGAGGGGGTGCCTTTGACAATTTACTTCAACTGGGGCCCGAGGGGTGTGTACGACTTCGGCATCGTGCGCCCAGCCTATCATGCGGGGCGGAATCCAGTCTATGACGCCAAGCCCCAATATATGGCCGCACAGACCCTGATGGACCATCTGCGTGATTGCCATTTTGTCAAACGCCAGAAGGTCGGCGGGCCGAATGTTTATGTCTTACTTTTCGTCGGCCCTGGGGGCGAACGTATCGCCGCATGGAAGACCGGCGCTAAACCACAGACCGTGAGAATACCGCTAAAACCGGGCACGTATCGCCTCACCAATGAAACCGGCACGAAGACGCGGAATCTGTTGGTCCCACCCCGCGAAGGGCGCTGTAAGCTTACCATTACCCATGATCCCGAATATCTGGCGCGAGAGGGTGGGAAGGTCAAGCGGTAGGCACGGTTCCAAGCGTAATCCCCTGTGATGCCTTTAACGGCTTGGCGCCGGCTCTGCTACTTGCGAGACCCCGTCTAGTTCTCTGACATGGAGTGGTAAAAAGAGAAGCCCCGTATTTAAGGAACGACGATGAAGCGCCTTACTACAGTGTTGGCCGCTGGATTGATGCTGGTTTCGGCCTGTGGCGTGGTGTGGTCAAGTGGCCGAAAAACTTTGCCGATCACGACCGTAACGCCGGCTGCTTGGCCGACCGAATGGGGAAAGGGACGGATTGGGCCTCCTGAAGTGCCTTATTCGCTGGGTGTGAACATTAATTTCACGCGTCCGCGGCCGGGGGAAATGCGCATGTTGGCCGCCGCCGGTTTCCGCTGGGTTCGCATGGATTTCGACTGGTCCAAAACTGAGCGGGTCAAGGGGCATTATGAGTTCCACGCCTACGATCGCCTGCTGGCGGCGTTGGAGCGCC
>JAKCCC010000164.1 GCA_021838985.1 Planctomycetota bacterium | reverse complement strand
TCAACGCCTGCGCGGCCATGAAGTCGTCTATGTTTGCGGCGACGACGCGCACGGCACGCCCATCATGCTGCGGGCCCGGCAGGAAAAATTGGCGCCCGAGCAATTCATCGCCCGGATGAACCAGGAGCACCAGGCGGACTTCGCCCGTTTTGACGTCGTTTTTGACAGTTACTATTCCACGCATTCACCCGAAAATCGCGTTTTGTGCGAACGGTTCTATGAGCGCCTGCGCCAGGGCGGTCACATCGCGCAGCGCCCGGTGGAGCAGTTTTTTGATCCGGTGGAAAATATTTTTCTGCCCGACCGTTTCATCAAAGGAACCTGTCCGGCCTGCGGCGCGGCGGATCAATACGGGGATTCCTGCGACGCCTGCGGAAAACATTACGCCCCCACCGACTTGATCGACCCGCGCAGCGTGGTCAGTGGAGCAACGCCGCGGCGCAAATCCAGCACCCACCTATTCCTGCAACTGGAGGATTTCCGGGACCAGCTGGGCGGGTTGATCCGCGGCGGCATGGTCGATGCCGCGGTGGCCAATAAACTCCAGGAATGGTTTGGCGACCGGTTGAAAGATTGGGATATTTCGCGGGATGCGCCCTTCTTTGGTTTTCCGATTCCGGGCCAGGCGGAAAAATATTTTTACAACTGGCTCGACGCGCCCATCGGCTACTTAGCCTCGCTGGCCCATTACCTGCAGGCGGAGGCGGCGAAGGCAGAGGCTTTTTGGCGCGCGCCAGGCCGGGAAATATATCACTTCATCGGCAAGGACATCATCTATTTTCACGCCTTGTTTTGGCCCGCGATGCTGCTGGGCGCCGGCCTGCCGCCGCCGGGAAAGTTATGCGTACATGGGCACTTGACCATCAACGGCGGCAAGATGTCGAAAAGCCGCGGCACGTTTATCAGCGCCGAGCAATACGCCCGCCACCTGGACCCGCAGGCGTTGCGTTATTATTTCGCCACGCGCCTGGCGGCAACGCCGGCGGATATCGATCTGCATTTCGGCGACTTTGTAGCGCGGGTCAACAGCGAACTGGTGGGAAAACTGGCCAATCTGATCAGCCGCGCCGCCGGGCCGCTGGCCAGGTTGCTGGAAGGGCGCCGCGGCGCGGCGGCTCCGGCGGCGGGCGCGATGCTGGCGGATTTTCGCGCCGCGGCGCCGGAAATCGCCACCGGCTATGAAACTCGGAATTACGCGGGCGTCACCCGGCAGATTTGCTCGCTGGCGGATAGGGCGAATAAATATGTCGAGGAACAGGCGCCCTGGTCGATGGTGAAAACCGCCCCCGAGGCCGCGCGAAGCGTATGGTCAACAGCGCTGGAATGCGGGCGAATTCTGACGATCTATTTGAAGCCGATCCTGCCGCGGTTCGCGGAAAAGGTGGAAAAATGCCTGGGGCTTGGTCCGTTGGCGTGGGCCGACGTGGACCAGGTTCTTCCGCCGCGGCGTCTGGCGCCGTTTGAACATTTGGCGGGGCGCATCGAAGAAAGGAAGATTGAGGTTATGGTGCAGGAAAATCAAACGCCTGTGGCATCCGGCGCGGTCGCGGGGCCGGCGGCGGCAACGTCGGATCGCCTCGGCGGGGGCGAATCGCCGAAATCTTCCTTGGGACCGACGGACGCGCCGCCGGCCATCGGCCAGGCCCCGGTGGCGGCGGAGCCACTGGCTGCCACCTGCACCATCGAACAATTTAACGCGGTGGATTTGCGTGTGGCCCGGGTGCTTTCCGCGGAGCCGGTTCAAGCCAGCGAAAAACTTATGCGGTTGGAACTGGATCTCGGGCCCCTGGGCCGCCGCACCGTGCTGGCGGGGATAAAAAAGGCGTATTCGGCGGAGCAGTTGGTGGGTCGGCAGGTGATTGTGTGCGCCAATCTGGCGCCGCGGAAAATGAAATTCGGCGTCAGCGATGGGATGATCCTGGCGGCCGGCGCCGGCGGGGCGGACATCGCGTTGCTGTCCGTGGATGCCAACGCCAAACCGGGCCAGCGGGTGCACTAAAACGGTATAATACTCTAGGTTCGACAGGCGGCCCTACATGAAACATACGTTTGCCGCCCGCACTTGGAAGGAAGGTAAATGGATCATCGCCCAGTGCGTCGAAGTGGATGTCGCCAGCCACGGCCACAGCGAGGCGGAAGCCCTGCGCAATTTGCGGGAGGCGCTGGAACTGCATTTTGAGGCGCCGACCGCTACAGTTATGCCCAAACTGACCCAGGTGGTGGCGGAGCTTGCGGCTTAGCCCAACGCCCTATCGTCAGATACGCCGCAAGCGACTGCTTTGTCACCGCTTAACTTACGGGCGTCGCGTCCGGAAGCCGTTCACCGGGTCGCCGCCAGGAAACTTTAAGGCGAGTCGCCGAAGCCTGCCCGCCCCTTGGCGGGGTGACCTGAAAGCCGGTGCTGCGGGTTCGGTGGCGAGTCTAAGGCTCTTTCTCCAACCCGAAATTTATCGTTTGGCAACGCACCGCATTCGGTGGCGGCGTTGGCCCGACGCGAAGCGGCGCGGCGAAAACCGGCGGTAGCCAGCGGCGGTTATCATGCGGTGGCGGATATGAAGCATTCGAAAGGGATTCTGCGGTCCACCTTGGTCCTTGGGACCATGCTCTGGCTGGCCGGTACGGCGCGCGGCTCCGGGGGCGCTGCAGCTTATATTCCCCGCTTGCTGCACCGAGTTGCGCAATGGCGCGCCGCCTTACCCGCCCTGCAAACAACGGCCAGAGAGGCCGCAATAAAAGTCATCCACGGCGGTCATTTGTACGTGGCCGGCGGCCAGCAAAGTTTTGTCGCGGAGGCCGTTGGCCGTTCCGGCGGGCTGATGCTGATAAAGTCCTATCATCCCGGGACCGTGCTTGGCCCGAAGGACACAATCCTGGCGGCAGCCGCAGGCCCTATGCCGGGACCGGCACTGACGCGTCTGCTCCTGAAAGCACGTGAAGCCCACAGCGTTGTGATTTTCTTTGCCGGTATCCCGCCGGCGCCATCCGCTGGCGTTTATCCACGGTCCACGGCCTCCGGGATAGGGAGGTCAGGGCGCCCGTCCATCCGCACCACATCCGTCAGTAACGTCATCGGAATGTGGGCGTGGACGGCTGAATTTATCACAGCCTGTGTGGACGACGGTCGTATGCCCAACCTGTATCAAAGCTATGGCCGGCCTGGCGGGCGGGCACGCGACGCTAAACTGATGGGCGCCGCCTTTCAACAGCGCAGCACCGTTACGCCGGCGTCCGCGGCGAATCTAGGCCGGCGCTATCTCACCGGCGTGACGGCAGCTTTGCGCCAAGTCTGGCGCCATGATCGCCGTGACCTCTGGCGTGCCGCGCGGTGGATCCGTGCGGCCCATCGTTCCGGCCACACCATTGACGTGTTATACGAAGCCCACATGTTCCCCGCCGAGATGCGCAATGGGCCTACTCCTCCCTGGTTTCAGCCGGCCCATGCGCCCGAGCCATCGGGTCCCGGCGATGTAGCGCTGGTTCTCGGTTATCAACTCTTCAACGAGCCGCCCATCGATTCGATTCTCCGCGGTGGCGGCGCCTGCATCCTCACCTGCAGCGTTCCGCCACCGGCTTCGTTCACCACCAATCCCCGCCACATCTACCTGAATCCTTATTGGGCGGTGGATGATGCGTTGCTCAAGTTGAAAGGCTACGACGTCAAGGTCTTGCCCATTTCTGGAATTATGCAGAGCGCGATTTATTGGCAATTGGTGGAAAGGGTCGAGACCCGTAGGTATACCGCACACGGCTATTAATGATGCATTCCAGAGGCCAGGCCAGCGTGCATCCGGCCCCGAAAAGCGGCGGGACGCCGCTTCTACTCTGACGAAAGGTACGTCTCAATAAGGGCCGTGTGTAGTATAAGGGTTTGTCCACCGATAACCTTGACACTTTTCAGCCACTGCGGCCGCCACGATTCCAACGCGTCGGGATTGGCATTTTCCGCCCGGCCTATCCCCGGCCTTCTCCCCAAGGTAAACATTATTACCTTGCAGCCGCTACCCAGGGAGAAGCGATCGTCTCTTTTGCCGTCCACCGCGACACGGCATTCGACAAACCACGGCGTTGACGGCAATATAGGGGTCTGGAAAAGGAGGCACCCGCGATGCCGCACGAAGACCGCCGCTTTGATCCGAAAAAATGCGACGCCCTGCTGGCGCCGGAGCGCTGGCAGCGGTGGAACCCACCTGAGCTGCTCGCACGGACGGGCGTACGGCCGGGGCAGCGAGTTCTGGATGTCGGTTGCGGTCCCGGCTTCTGGACGTTCCCGCTGGCGGAGATCGTCGGCCCCGCGGGCGAGGTTCTGGCGCTGGATGTCAGTGCCGACATGCTCGCGGCGTTGACCGCGCGCCGGCCGCCGGCGCAGGTGCGAACCAGGCAAAGTGAACTGCCCCGCATGGATCTGCCGCGGGCCTACGTGGATTTCATCTGGGTGGCTTTTGTGTTCCATGAAGTGCAGCCGCCGGCGGCGCTGGCGGAGGCGCTGTACCTTGTCCTGCGCCCGCACGGACGCTTGGCGCTTTTTGACTGGCGCCCGGATGCCGCTTCCAGCGGCGGTCCGCCGCGCCACCACCGCTTTTCGTCCCAGCAGGTGTGCGCCTATCTAAGCGCGGCGGGGTTGTACGCCCCACGGGAAATCTGGCGGAACCAAGACGCATATTTGATCACAGCCCTAGGAGCCAATCCCAGTGAAACCACAGGCTAAAGAACCTTCGCCGGCACGGGTGCCGGAGGTTCCGGTGGACCCGCAGTTTCTGGACCGCTGGTCGCGGCGCGCGCTGTCCTCCGCGCCGCTGACCACGGAGGAAATTAATTCCCTGTTTGAAGCTGCGCGGTGGGCCCCATCCAGCTGCAACGATCAGCCGTGGCTGTTTCTTTACGCCCGGAAGGAACCGGGCCTGAGCCGCTTTCGTTCGCTTTTGATGCCCCAGAATCGCACCTGGGCGGATCGCGCTCCGCTGCTGGTGCTGACCCTCGCCCGCCGGCATTATGCGCACAATGGCCAACCCAACCGCCATTACATGTTCGACACGGGCGCCGCCTGGATGAGTCTGGCCCTGCAGGCGCGCAAGCTCGGTCTTTTCACGCGGGCGATGGGGGCATTTGATGAAGCCAGGGCTTATAAGGCGCTGGGGATCGCACCGGAGCGCTACGAAGCCGTCTGCATGATCGCCGTGGGGCGCCCGGGTGAACCGGCGCAGCTCCCGCCCTCCTTGGCGGCTAAGGAAACACCCGCCCTGCGCAAACCGCTGGCCGAGGTGGCGCGGGAATGGTCCAATCCCGGCGGCGAGTAGAACGTTCCACCACAACATAGACGACTATCAGACGGCAAAATCGAAATGCCTCCAGCGATGCGCGACCGGGTGTGCGTTGATCTCCGCGCCCCCTTGTTCGATCCGCTGGCGGAGCGCCTCCCCAGTCGCCGAAGAAGGCGACTCGACAAGGCGAGAGGTCACGCGGAGGGGTTTGAGAAAGGTCCGGCTCATCTTGGCAAACAGGGTTTCCACCAGGTTCAGCCAAGAGCCGTCCGTCGGGGTGTGGACGTAGGCGAACCGGTTGGG
>JAKCCC010000163.1 GCA_021838985.1 Planctomycetota bacterium | reverse complement strand
ACCGTGATGCGGCCTGGCGTCCAGTCGGCGACCCCGGTGCCGCGGTCGGATGGCGACGATGCCAATACGCCTCAATTTCCTCCAGGGTGCGCCCCTTGGTTTCCGGCAGAACGAACGCCGCGAACAGACACGTCAGGAGCGAACAACCGGCATAGATGAAATAGGTCGTCGTCAGGCCCAGGCTATGCTTGAGCATCGGGAAAGTTTGCGCGACGACGAAAACGGCGGCCCAGAGGGTCAGCACGCCGGTGGAGGCCGCCCGGCCGCGAATCCGGGCCGGAAAAATTTCCGAGATCACGATCCAGGGAATCGGGCCCAAAGCGATGGCGAAGGCGGCAATGAACACGAGCACGCTGATCAGCAAAAGCGCCACCTGTCCCTGGCTAAAATGGATTAGCGCGGTTGGAGTGACCCGCCCCGGCGCCAGGGCCGGCAAGGGGGACCGCCGGGCCAGGGCAAAGATCAGCCCCACCGATCCGAGCGCCAGCACCTGGATGGCTGTGCCAATGGTCAGTAACAACTTGCGTCCCCACTTATCCACATAGGCGACGGCCACGAACGTGAATAAAAGATTCACCATGCCCACCAAGGCCGTCGATCCGAAGGCGCTGGTGGTCGGCATGCCCGCGGCGCCGAAGACCCGCGGGGCATAGTAAATGATGGAATTAATGCCGCTAAACTGCGAAAAAACCGCCAGAAACAGGGCCACGAACAGGGGCAGGCGATAGGCTGGTGTGAGCAACTCCCGCCAGCGACCTTCCTCCTGCGCCGCGACTTCCTGGACCGCGTGGATCTCGCGTTCCGCGCCCGCGGAGCCGAAAAAACGGGTGAGAATATCGCGGGCCTGGCTTTCCCGCCCCCGCACCACCAGCCAGCGCGGGCTTTCCGTCACAAAAATCAGCAAGATCAAAAACAAAAGGGCGGGCACGGCTTCCGAACCGAGCATCCAGCGCCAGCCGTATTGTTGATTCCATTTCGCCAGGGCGGCCATCCCGCTGCCGTAGCTTTGGATAAAATAGTTGACCCAATAGACCACGGCAATGCCGATAACAATTCCCAGTTGGAACAACGCCGCCAGGCGCCCGCGATGTTTTTCCGGGGCGATTTCACATATGTACACCGGCGCGATCATGGAGGAAGCCCCGATGGCCAGACCGCCTAAGATCCGGGCCAGGACCAATTCCCAGAAGAAACGGGGCAGGGCGGACCACAGGCCTGAAATAATAAACAGAACGGCGCAAAGCAGCAGAACCTTTTTTCGCCCGAAGCGGTCCGTGATCGGCCCGGCCAACAAGGCCCCCAAAATGCAACCGATATCCAGGCTGGCGATGGCGAATCCGAGCTGGGCATTGCTTAAATGGAAGTAAGATTGCAGATAACCCTGAATACCCGAGGCCACCCCGGTATCGTAGCCAAACAACAGACCCGCCAGGGACGCGGCAGCCACCGCGAATACGATGGCGCCCCAGCCCGGGACGGGGGTGGCCGCGGGAACGGGCGGGATTTTGGAGGCGCTGGACATAGAACAACTCCCGGACGCAATTCAAGCGCCGCCAATATATACCAACACGATAGCGCCCCGCCATCATCGTACCCCGGGATGCCGCCCGGCGAATCCGTGCATAGCCAAAGCCGCGACGGCGGTGGCCCTCTGGATAAAATCACACCGGTTGTACATCTGGATTCTCCTTCCGACCCACCCAGCCATCGAAGGAACAGACCCCGATTTCAGTTTTCGCCCGCAGCCGCCGATTTTCAGGCTGGGTTGGCGCCAGCTGGTGGAACAGAACCCCCACAACCTGGGGTATCCCTTTACCCGCTAGCGCTGGGGCACCGCTTAATTTTCGGGTATCGCGTCTGGAGGCCGTTCACCGGGTCGCCGCGGGTGAGCTGAAGCCCGGTGCTGCCGGTTCGGTGGCGGGTCCGGGGCTCTTTCGCCAACCCGAAATTCATCGCTTGACAATGGGCCAGTCTTTGTTGCCGACGGCGGGTTGATCGGGGGGAGCGGGGGGATTCACCTCCGGGGCCACGGCGGGGCCGTGGTTATCGGCGGCGGCGCGCAGCGCGGCGATCTTTTCCAGATAAGCGCGAAATATTTTTTCATGCCCCCGTGCCACGGGTTGGTAATAATGTTTGTCCACACCCAGATATTCCTGCGGCGCGAAGCCTTCCGGAAAATTGTGGGCGTATTGATATCCCGTGTGACCCAGATTCGTGGCGCCGCGGTAATTCGCGTCGCGCAGGGGCCGCGGCACCGGTACGGTTCGCTGTTCCCGCACATCCTGCAAGGCCTGCCCGATGGCTACTGTCGCGGCGTTGCTTTTCGGACAGCACGCCAGATATGTCACCGCCTGGGCCAGCGTAAGCTGGCATTCCGGCAGGCCGACAAATTCCGCGATTTGAACCGCCGCCGCGGCCAATACCACCGCCATCGGATCAGCGTTACCGATGTCCTCCGAGGCGCAGATCGCCACGCGGCGAGCGATAAACCGGGGGTCTTCGCCGCCGGCGAGCATCCGCGCCAGCCAATACACCGCTGCGTCCGGATCACTGCCGCGCATGCTCTTAATTAAGGCGCTGGCGGTGTCAAAATGCTCATCGCCCGTCGCATCATACACCTGGACCTTGGCCTGCAGGGATTCGCGCGCCGCCTCCGCATCCACCGTCACCACCCCCGCGGCGTTGGGCTGGGAAAGCACGGCCAGTTCCAGAGCGGACAAAGCGCGGCGGGCGTCGCCGTCAGACCAGCGCACGAAGAAGTCCATCGCCTCCGGTGTCACGCGTACCTGCCGGCCGGGGAACCCGCGCTGGGGATCCTGCAACGCCGCTTCCAGAATACGGCGGATATCAACTTCGGTGAGCGGCTCCAACTGAAAAATGCGGCTTCGGGAAACCAGCGGAGCATTGATCGCAAAAAAAGGATTCAGCGTGGTCGCGCCGATCAGCACCACCACGCCTTCTTCCACATCGTCAAGCAAGATGTCCTGTTGGGCGCGGTTGAAGCGGTGGATTTCATCGATAAACAGCACGGTGCGCCGGCCGGCGCCTTCCAGTTCGGTGCGGGCCCGAGCCAGCGCGTCCCGAACCTCTTTAACGCCGGAGGCGGCGGCATTGAGCTGCACAAACCGCCGCTGGGTGCTGGCGGCGATCAAGTGGGCCAGCGTGGTTTTGCCGGTGCCGGGCGGGCCGAAAAAAATCACGCTCAGCAGCCGGTCCGCCTGGATCATGCGGCGCAGCATCTTACCGGGCCCCAGGATGTGCTGCTGACCGACGAATTCTTCCGGCGTGCGGGGGCGCATGCGCACCGCCAACGGTTGCGCCGCCGCCAGATGTTTGAGCTTGCCGGCCGCAAAAAGATCCGCCATGGCTGCTCCTTTGGTTTCTGGTTTCCAGCTTCTGGCTGGGTGTCGCCCGCTCTTCTTCCTTTTTCTTTTCTACCTGGCTCCCGCCTCGTCCCTCATTCCTCGTCCCTCGTCCTTCTGTCTTCGCGTTAACGTTTGCCGCAGCCAACCCCGGAACGTCGGCAATCCCGCCTGCACCCAGGCCCGCTCGATTTCCGCCGTCAGGCGGGCGTTATCAGCCCGTAGCTTGGCCAGGGCTGGCTGCTCGGCCGCTTGCGGCCCTGGATGCAGGTGAGTGTCGTGCGCGTCGGCCATATACAGATAAGCGCTGCCGTCTGGCGCCGGTTCCAAGTTGAGTTTCATATGCGGGTAGTTTGGCTGGCCCAAGCGCAGCTGGTAAATCGTTCTGCCGTTCTTAACGGAGGTTTCGAACCACGCCGGCCGCACGCATTCGCCCGGCGGCGCGTCCCGAATCGGCAGAATACGCGCGGCCACCGGCGGTGGAATCGCCGCACTCGCGTAAGCGCAGCGCAGATACAATTCGACCGCCTGGCTCAATTCGCCTGCCGTCGGCAACGTTGGTAAATTGGTATTTGGGTCCATCGTTGGCGCTTTCCCAACCCCGAAACCCATCATTTTACCAGAATTTATTGACCAGCGTTCCCGGATCCCGCGATGAAGGTCGCCGCGCGTTGCGCTGAGTTGCCAGGGGGCGAGCGATGGCTTGGGGGCCGGTGGCGCCAGTTGCACGTACCCGCCGCGGAGCCGCGAAGGCGATAGTGGGTGGCCAACCACCACACGCTCAAAGAATTACGGACCGAATGGCCGGACCTATACTAAGAGGAGGTGCGGCGGCGGACGCGATACCGGAAGGCTAAGTGGTGACAGAGCACTAACGTCGGTGGGGGGAGTGTCGCCCGAACGCCAGCAGCAGCGGCGCCAGCGGCTGCAAACGGACCGATCGCGCGTCGATGGTCTGGCCACTGACCAAGTCGCGGCATGGACCGGGCAGGTCGATGCGAACTGTTCGCGGGCGATTCTCCAGGTCCATCAGCGGCACCAGCGTGCGGCGGCCGGTTCGGACGAAGCGATATTCCAGGCCCCAAATGATCCGTCCATTGGCCGGGTTACGCAGCCATACCGTGTCAAGGCCCTGTCGCGCCATTCGTGCATCGAGCGCCTGGGCCAAGGCGTGGCTGCCGGTTGCTGCGCTGAACTCGGGCATCCGCGCTAAACTCGCTGGCAACTGGCGCCGCCGATTATATTGATCGAAGGCCAAGACCCGCGGCCCAACGGCCAACACGTGCCCGCCTTGCGCCACGAAGCGCTGCAGGCCAGCCACCGCCGCGTTGGTCACGTGGGTGGCCCCGGCCAGAATGATCCACTTCACTTTCGCGTTCGCCGCCGAACGTTCACCCCGCGCCAACTGCCGCTCACTGATGAAAGTGACGTTATGACCGCTGAGGTCCAAGGCGGTGTACGCGTCTTTAATCACCCGGCGATAACGCGGGTTCCAGAACAGGGACGGAAAACTGTAAAGCAGCGCCACCTGCGCGGGGGCCTGGTCAATCTCAGCGACGTCAGGCGCCAAGCGGTTGAGGTCCAACATCGCCCGGGAGAGCGCGTAGGTGTTCGCCGGCCGCACATAGATGTCACCCCGGAAGGTCTTGGCTGGTCCCCGCACATAAAAGGCCGAACCCCAGATGGTGGCGGCGGCCAAGTGATGCAAGGCGCCCAGCCAAAGCGCCGCACGCGTGGCGGCCGGGTTAACCCACACCGCCGGTATGTTGTCGCGGAGCAGATGGTCTTCGGAGTTGAACACCGGCTGTCCACGGAAGCTGTGGAGCAACTCGTACCATATCTCCTGGCCTCGCCAGTGGAACCCCCACCGCCCGCGCGAGGCGGGTAACGCCCAGCTATCACAACCCGCCAAGTCGGTGATCGCGCAGATCTGTCCGGGGGCGACGCCGTTGTCAACGGCCCTTCGGACAAACACGCTGTTAAAGACCTTTACGTCCGTCAGCACACCTGGATCTTGCCGCTTTACCATCCGGTTGATCCAGCGCAGCCACCCCGCGAGGTGCCGCTGGTTGAAACGGCACCAGTCAAAGTAGGCCCGGCATGGACCGTTCGCTGCCGCCACCGCAGTGCCTGGAGTTGGGGCTTGGCGTTGGCGTTTCCGGAACCCTCCCGCTGCGAAATACGGATAGCGCAGAGACGGC
>JAKCCC010000162.1 GCA_021838985.1 Planctomycetota bacterium | reverse complement strand
AAATCCTCCCCTGCGCCGCGTGCCGGCGTGGGCGCCCCGGTCGAGGCGATCCCTGCCTGGCCAAAGCCGGCCTGCCCCGGGACGACCGCCGCACGCGTGGCGCTTCCCGGACGGCCCCGTCGCCCGATGGCGGCATCAATGTGCAGATGGCTTTTAGCGGCCAGCGTTTCGCTGGCCTGCACGTCCACCTGCACCTGGGTACCCGCCAGCGCGCGAATCCACCCGCTTCGTCCGTGCACGGTCCGCGGCGGCCGATGCGTGTAGGCCGGATAGTGATAGTGCAGCGTCAGGGCGGTGATCGCCGGCCGGGCGATGACCCGTACCTGGTACCAGGCTGACTGCCCGCGCCGGCAGGATACGCGATACTGAAATCCCGCTTCCACATCATGGAAGCGCCATAAAAACAGATGCGGCCCAGCCTGGGTCATGGCCTGGGTGTCCACGCCGCCGTCCTGGCGGATCTGCAGGTTCAGGTCCCTGGTGGCGCCGCGGCCTCCCGCCGCAGCCCGCGCCCGGACGGTCAAGGGATCACCGGAGGCGATGTTGACGTTGCCTGGCGAAACGTGGAAATTTACAGTCTCCGGGGAAATTGCGCCGTTCCATGGTGCCAAGGCGCGCTGCACGCCCGCGCCGACCGTGCGCGGCAACAGCGCCCACAGCAGCAGCCAGGCCAGCACCGCCGGCACACAATACCACGCCCAGCGCCACACGCCGGCCGCGGAAAGAACCCACCGTGGATCAAGCTGGGCCGCATCAGCCTGGGCTTGGACCAGCACCCGCTGGATCATCTGTTCGGAGCCGGAAAATTCCGTCGCCGGCGTTTCGGAAAATTCCACCGCGCTAAGGAGCCGCTCCTGATGTTCCGGATGTTTTCGCTCCACCAGGCTGGCGGCCTGCCGCGGCGGCGTTGGCTGCCACACCGGCCGCAGTCCTGCCAGAAACGTGACGATAATTGCCGCCCATGCGGCCAGCGCGACCAGCCAGCGCACCGGCGCTGGAACCGAGGTCAATGGGCCCAGGATAAGCGCCGCAAGCAGCCCCACCGCCAGAGCCACCAACAATGTTTGCAACAGCGCCGCGGCTATCCGCAGCCAGCGCCGGCGCCGCGCGATTCTTCCCAAGGGCTGCGCCAAGGCGGCCGGAAGCCGCGCGGCGGGCCGCGGGGGTGTTGGGGTTAGAGCTGGTGTCGAAGTCGGATGCTGCGGCATGGGCCCGATCCTGCATATAGGACTGCATACATTATAACGCACCGGCCAGCGTTCCGGCCGTCCGGCGAGGGCGCATCCAGGCGTGGCTTTATTTTATGGCAACCGCTCCCGTGAGCTATACCACACACGGCTCGTATTGAGACGCAGCGTTCGTCAAAGCAGAAGCGGCGTCCCGCCGCTTTCCCGGGGCCAGAGGCACGCTGGCCTGGCCTCTGGAAGGTATCATTAATAGCCGTGTGCGGTATGATTCTGGTCCGTGGAAATCCGCGCCAGCATGTCGGGCGTTACGATCGGTCGAGGAGCTCGAATGGGCGTGAGGTGCCGTTTTCGCCAGCCGGAAAAAGGGGGCGTCATTATACCTGCATAATTTCTTTTTCTTTGACCCGAATGGCTTCTTCAACCCGCGTTTCGAATTTCTTGAGCAGCTCTTGCACTTCGTCCCGAGCGCGCCGCGCCGCATCTTCGGAAAGCCCTGCCCCTTTTGCCTCCTGGTCGATATGCTTGTTGGCGTCCCGGCGGATGTTGCGCACCGCCACCCGGCAGCGCTCCGCCGCTTCCTTGACCTGACCGAGGATCTGCTGGCGCCGTTCCCCGGACAGCGGCGGCAACACCAGGCGAATCTGCTTGCCATCGTTGTGCGGGTTGATCCCCAGATTAGCCGTTTCCAGCGCCCGCAAAATGTCCTTCAGGCTCCCCGGATCGAAGGGCTTCACCACAATACACGCGGCATCCGGCGTGGTTAATGAGGCCAGGGACCGCAGGTCCGTCGGCGTGCCGTAATAGTCGACTTTGATAAATTCCACCAGCGAGGTGCTGGCCCGACCGGTGCGCAAGCCGCGCAATTCATGGTTCAAGTGCTCCAGGGCCTTTTCCATGTGCTCTTCGGCTTCGAAAAGAATTTCATCTACTGGCATGGCTCGATATCTCTCCGGAAAAAAGGAAAAGGTGGAAGCCATCCGGAATTCCACTGCGGCCCCCTTTTACCTTTTTACTTTTTGTCTTTTACTTGACTCGTTTCCCGGCCCTCTCCGCAAATAAGCGTCCCGATCGGCTCGCCCGCAGCCGCCCGGCTGATGTTGTCCCGGGTCTTGAGATTGAACACCACGATCGGAATATTGCTTTCCATCGCCAGACTCACCGCGGTTAGGTCCATCACCCGCAGGTTATCCGTGATAACCTGCCGATAGGTCAGGCGCTTAAAGCAGCGCGCCGCCGGATTGCGCCCCGGATCGCTCTCATAAACGCCGTCTACCTTGGTTGCCTTCAGCAGCACCTCGGCATGCAATTCGGTGGCACGCAGCGCGGCACAGGTATCCGTGGTGAAAAAGGGGCTGCCCACGCCCGCCGCCAGCACCACCACCATCCCTTTCTCCAGATGATGCATCACTTTGCGGCGGATAAACGGCTCGCAGACCTGAATCACGGGCAGAGCGCTGGCCACGCGCGTGGCCTGGCCTAGACTCTCCAAGGTGTCCTGCAGGGCCATGGCGTTCATCACCGTGGCCAGCATTCCCATATAGTCGGCGGTGGCACGCTGGATTTGCCCCGAAGCCGCCAGGGTCTGGCCACGCACAAAGTTACCTCCGCCGATCACCACCGCCACCTGTACGCCGCCACGCGCGACCTGCGCAATCTGTTCAGCAATGCCGGCCAGCGCCGCCAAGTCCAAGCCGTTGCCACCATCGCGGCAGAAGCCCTCCCCCGATATCTTCAGCACAATCCGATGATAACGTGACGCCATATCGGTGCCTTCAACCTGATGCTCTCCCGCTCCACTCAACCGCAGGCTACGAGTTTCGGGGTTCTGGTTTTTGGTTTCTCGTTTCCGGCTCCTGGTTCCTAGTTCCCAGTTCCCGGCTACCGCCTTGGAACGTTCACTAAAATTCTGGCGCCTAAGACCGAACCCCTGAAACTTAAACCTCCCCTACCTTGAACCGGGCGAAGCGGGCGATCTGCAACTTCGCCCCCACCGCCGCGGAAGTCGCCGCCAGTAGATCGCTAATCTTCCGCTTTTCGTCTTTCACGAACGGTTGCTCCAACAGCACCTGATCGGCGAAAAATTTTTCCACCTTACCCGTAACGATTTTTTCAACGATGGCGGGGGGTTTGCCCGTAATCGCTTCGGCAGCCAACCGCCTTTCTTTTTCCACCACCGCCGGCTCGACCTGTTCACGACTGATCGCCAGCGGTACAAACGGCACACCAGCGGTGATATGCATCGCTACTTCGCTAATCAACACGCGCACCGCGGCATGGGCGGCGCCGTCCACCTGCACCAGGCAACCTACTTTGGCGTTGTGGTGCACGTAACTGCCTACCTGGCCGTGGGAGGTTTGAAATCGCGCCAATCCCGTCACCGCCAGGTTCTCTTTGATTGCGCCGCCAGCCAGTTCCTTAATCACCGCTTCCACAGTGCGCCCGGAGCCGTCCGGCCAGGCCAGCCGGTTTAATTCCGCTGGCGTCAGCACGGCGTTGGCCAGGGCCAGCTGCACCAGATCGTTGAGGAGTTTCACAAACGCGTCATTGCGCGCCACAAAATCGGTTTGGCAACCCAGCCGTACCAATACCCCCAACTTACCATCGGCACTGATGCGGCCGCCGATCAGCCCTTCCTTCATTTCCATCGACGTGCGCACGGCCGCCCGGCCCCGGCCCCATTGGCGGAGCAAATCGCCGGCCTTTTCCATATCTCCGTCTGCTTCCTGCAAAGCTTTTTTCGCATCCATCATCCCTGCATTGGTGCGGGCCCGCAGCGTCATCACATCCTTGGCACTAATGGCGGTCATAAAACCATCCTCTACCTGATACCCAATCCTGATTGTGTCACCGTCGGACGGCAACGGCGGCCATTCTAAGGAATTCACCTGTCCGCGTCCAACCGCAGTACCACGTTTCGGCTGGTTCCTCCGAAAAAATTGAGAAGCGGTCTGACGGGTACGGCACTGGCGTGCTAAATTTGCCAGGTACACCCGAAAAAGAGGGCATTTCTCAGTTTCGTGTTTTTCGCGTGTTGCGTGGGTAGAATCACGACTTATCCTGGTGGCGACGGCCGCGCTGCGTCGCTTTGCCGATTTACGGATTTTGTCGCGGCCCAGCCGCCTTATCGCCATTGGGGAGCCGTTACGCCATGACCTCCGCCGTCGCCGTCCAGATTGAGCAACTACGTCAGACCATCCGCCGGCACGATCGGCTCTATTACGATCAGGCCCACCCTGAAATCACGGATACGGAATACGATGCTCTCTTTCGCCAACTGCGTGACCTGGAGGCAGCGCACCCGGATTTGATCACGCCCGACTCTCCAACCCAGCGCGTGGCCGGTGGACCGGTGACGGGTTTTGCGTCCGTCAGCCACGCCATTGCCATGATCTCCATCGATAATACTTACACCGAAGGTGAAGTGCTGGCCTTCGACGCCCGGGTGCGCAAGCTTCTCGGAACCGTATCGTTTTCCTACATTTGTGAACCGAAAATCGATGGGGTCTCGCTGTCCCTGCGCTATGAAAAGGGCCGCCTCGTCTTAGCCGCTACCCGCGGCGATGGCGCCACCGGCGATGATGTCACCGCCAATGCCCGCACAATTGGTAATATCCCGCTGCTGCTGCATCCGCCGCAGGTGGTCGCTGCGGACCGGCCGGTCCATGACGCCGCGGAAACCAAGCCGCCGGTTCTTCCCCCAACCGTGCCCGACGTGCTGGAAGTGCGGGGCGAGGCCTTTTTGACCCGCCGCCAGTTCCTGCGGATCAACCAGCAACAGGAAGATTTGGGCGAGGAGTCTTACGCCAACCCGCGCAATACCGCCGCCGGCACCCTGAAGCTGTTGGATCCACGGCTGGTGGCAGCGCGAAAGTTACGTTTCCTGCCCCACGGCCAGGGCGTGGTGGAAGGCTTCGACTTCACCGGCTACCGGCAATGGCTGGCGTTCCTCCAAATGGTGGGATTTGACCTGCCGCCCTACCTGACCACGGCCGCGGATATATCCGAAGCCCTGAAATTTGTGCGTCGTTTCGCCGAGGCCCGCAAAAACCTCCCCTTCGACACCGATGGCGTCGTGATTAAGGTGGACAACCTGGCTCAGCGCCGGGAACTTGGCTCCACCGCCCGGGCGCCACGCTGGTGCATCGCCTTCAAATATCAGCCCGAGCAGGCCACAACCCAGCTGGCCCGGGTCCTGTTTCAGGTCGGCAAGACCGGCACCATCACACCGGTAGCCGAGTTCTCCCCCCCTGTATTCATCAGCGGCACGCAGGTGTATCGGGCGAGCCTGCACAACTTTGATGAGATCGGACGTAAGGACATCCGGCTGCACGACCGCGTCATCGTCGAAAAGGCCGGCGAGGTGATTCCTTATGTCGTGGGGGTGGTAGCGCCA
>JAKCCC010000161.1 GCA_021838985.1 Planctomycetota bacterium | reverse complement strand
CCGCTGTACACCGGCGCTGACAGAAATCCTCCGATTACCGCTCGCCAGCGTCACGCCTTTTGCCGCTGGGTGGCGGCGGCGGTGCGGCATTTCAAGGGCCACGGCATCATTTGGGAAATGTGGAATGAGCCGAACGGGAATTTTTGGCAGCACCCGGGCGGCCCTTCGAGCCACTGGGGTGGAGCTAACAATGGCGTGCTTAACTTTCCGGTCGCGCAGGTGGCCCTTGGTGTTAATAACACCCGTAGCGCGAAGACCGTGGGCACCGCCGACTTTTCTTGCATCACCTTCACGACCAGGGCCAAACCGCCGACCAACCTGCGACTTTTTTCCGGGCGCCAACCGTGGAAATTCTGGAATGGCGCGGAATTCCCCGGAGCCAAGGGGAGTTTCCAACTGGCCAAAGTTCATGGCTGGCGGGCAGGTGTCCTCTCCTACAATTTCTCCGGCGGTGGCCGTTATGTCGATGCCATCACCAGGCTGCGCATTGCCCATGCCGGTGCTTTGCGGTTTGCAATACGCTCGGCGACGCCCCAAAGCGTGCTGGTGCGAATAACGGATCACACTGGACAAACGCTGCAGTTTTACCGGGCGTATGGCAGTATCGGCCACTGGCGGTATTTTCATATTAATCTGGGGCCATGGCCGGCGGCAGGTACTCGCTACGCCCGGCTGGCGGTGGATGTGGGCCGCACCATTCGTCGGGTGGCGCCGAGGGAGTTGTATGTGGGCCCAGCCTTGGCCGGCGCTGGCGATCTGAACTTTCTGGAAAGGTGCTTCCAAACCGGGGCGCTTGGCTATTGGAACGCCGTCACGGTGCATCCTTATCGGCCGGGCGGCCCGGAAAGCGTGGTGGCTGATTATGCCGCCATTCGTAAGCTTATTGCCCGGTACGCCCCGCCGCGCGAGCGGATTCCACTGCTCTCCGGCGAATGGGGCTACAGCAGCACGTGGTACCACGGGAATAATGCCAAACAGGCTCGCTATGCCGCGCGGGAATTACTGGTTAACTTGTGGCAACACATTCCGCTATCCATCTACTACGACTGGCATAACGATGGCCCGGATTCGCGCAACGCCGAGGACAATTTTGGGTTGGTCAGCTTTGCGTATCACCCCGGCCATAAACCCGTCTACACCCCCAAGCCGGCCTATCTGGCGGTTAAAACGATGACTGGTCAATTACGGGATTGCCACTGCCTGGGGCGCCTCAGCCTCGGCGGATCCAATGATTACATCCTGCGGTTCGCTGGTCCCGGCGGTGACCGTATCGTGGTATGGAAAACCGGCCAGCAACCGCAAACTGTGTTTTTGCCGCTGAAATCGGGGCGCTGGCGGATCACCAACTACATTGGCACAAGGGTGCGTACCGTGCTGGTCGCATCCGGAGCGTACGGACTGAAGTTACGTATCTCCCATGATCCACAATATCTGAGCCAATAAGGATTGGACTGGCTATGAGAATCCTCTATATCGACGTGGACACACTCCGGCCCGATCACTTGGGCTGCTATGGCTACCCTCGCCCTACCAGTCCGGCGATCGATTCCGTGGCCCGTGCTGGAGTTCGCTTTGACCAGGTCTATTGCTCAGACGCCCCATGCCTGCCCAGCCGTACCGCGCTGTTTTGCGGGCGCTATGGCATCCATACCGGCGTGGTGGATCATGCGGGTATCGCGGCGGATTTCTTTCCCGAGGGACCGGCGCGGGGGTTCCGCTCCACCCTCGGGGAAACGAATTGGATGCAATGTTTGCGTAAACAAGGGCTGCGAACCGTCACCATCAGCCCTTTTGGCGACCGGCATTGCGCCTGGTGGTTTTACGCCGGCTTCCTGGAGATTATCAACAGCGGAAAATATGGCGGGGAAATCGCCACCGACGTCGAGCCGCTGGTTCTGGATTGGTTGAATCGCAACGGGGCTGCGGACCACTGGTTTCTGCACGTGAACCTGTGGGACCCGCACAACCCCTACCGCACGCCGGATACCTATGGCCATCCTTTCCAGGATGAGCTGCCGCCGGTGTGGTTGACGGAACAGATTCGGCGGCGGCATTGGCAGGGCGCCGGTCCCGAATCAGCGCAGGATGCCGCGGAATTCCAGGAAGTCGCGCGGACCGGATACCCCCACTCCTGGGAAAGCTTCCCCCGCCAGCCCGTGCAGATGAGTTCGATGCGGCAGGTGCGCCGCCTCTTCGACGGTTACGATGTCGGAATCCGGTATGCGGACGATGCGGTGGGGCGCATTCTGGCGACACTGCAAAAGCAGGGCGTCTACGACGAAACAGCGGTGATCATTTCCTCCGACCATGGCGAGAATCTTGGAGAGTTGAATATCTATGGCGCGCACATGACGGCGGATGAGGCCACGTGCCGGGTTCCTCTGATTATTCGCTGGCCAGGTGTCACCGACGCTCTGGCGGGGGGTGTTTTTCAGGCCCTGCACTACCACCTAGATCTAGCCGCCACGGTGGTCCAACTTGTCCGTGGCGACGTGCCCCCTTCGTGGGACAGCGTGGGATTTGGAGATCCGCTGCGGCAGGGACGTGACACGGGTCGCGATTATCTGGTCCTATCCAACCTGGCCGGCACCTGCCAGCGTACGGTAAGGTTCGACAACTATCTTGCTATTCGGTCTTATCACGACGGCTACCACGGCTTTCCCGATTGGATGCTCTTCGACGTCCGGGCCGACCCACACCTGCAACAGGATCTGGCGCCCCGCCGGGCGGAGCTGGTCGATCGCGCCGCGCGGCTCCTTGACCAGTGGCTGGGCGATGTGCTCCGCTCGGCTACCCACGCCCAGGATCCTCTGTGGACAGTGCTGCACGCTGGAGGACCTGAGCATACGCGCGGCTATCTGCCCGCCTATCTGCAACGGCTTCGGGCGACGGGTCGCCAGCAGTGGGCGGAAAAACTGGAGCGGATGCATCCGCGTGAGGCCGCCCAGATCAGCCCTCAACGTGCCAAGTAGGAGCGCAGAATGTTTACGGTGATGTGGTGCGGGTTTCTTCCGACTCCGTCGGAACCGTTAGTTAATCGCGGGCCTGGAGGTCTGCACCACGAGGGTGGTCGCGCCTGCCGCAATTATTCTGCTTTCCGACTTAGCGGGGTTTGGTCATGGCGATTGCAGTCCAGTGCTCTATCAAGTGATAAATTTCCGGTTGGCGAAAGAGCCCCGGATCCGCCACCGCACCCGCAGCACTGGCCTTCAGGTCGCCCCGCCAGTGGGCGGGCAGGCTGTGGCGAGTCGCCCACGGCGACCCGGTGAATGGCGGCGCCCAGGGTACCTGAACGCTAAGTGGTGACCAAGCACTAGGAGAACCTGATGCAAAAATTCCGAGTCATCGCCGCCCATGGCGTCGTGATATTCAGTCTGACGGTAGGCCTTCTCCGCGCCGGGCGGTCCAGCGTCCTGGCCAGTACGCCGGCGGTGCGCGCCAGTGCGGTCATCAGCATCAACGGCAATTTTGACCGGTTGACCGCCGCGGGAAATCCGGTGGGATGGAGCGGTTCCACTCTGGGAACATCGTCCGCGCTGGCGGGCGTCACTCTGGTGCCCAGGGCCCGCCTCAGGCACAACGCGATGTTGCTGCACGCCCCAACTGGCGCTGCGGTGGCCGTTCTGAACCAGACGCGCCCACGGCCGGTGCTCAAGGGCATCGTGTCCTTCTGGTACCAGGCGATCGCCTCGACGGTGGGCGGCCGGAACCTGGCCTTCTACGTGATTCCATTCACCGCCCGGGGCAGGGAGGGAGGCGCAACGCGCACCGAATGGCTGGTGCCATCCGGCCAGGTGGGCGACGGCCGGTGGCATCACGCCCGTTTTCGCTATGACTACGTGCACGATCTGGCGGTAAGGGCGATCATGCTTTGTCCGCGGGTTAACGAGACCGGCTTTTCGGGCGCAGGCAATTGGATGATCAGCGGCGTGCGACTGCGGCCGCTGCCGTATAGCACCAAGCCTCAATTCAAGCTGCTGGCCTTCGGCGGTTCGGCCGCACCTTTGGTGCGCGGCCAACCTTTCGATATTTCCCTGGCCGTTATCAATACGGGACGCACCGCGGCGCGAAAAATGCACGCCAGCCTGCGGCTGGGTGCCGGCCTGCGGGAAAAGGCGCTGCTTGCCGCGCCGGCCCGGTTAGCTCCCGGCGCTGCGGCAACATTCCGATGGCGTTGCCAGTCGGTTCGCTCGGCGGGGACCGTGGGGGCGTTGGTGCGATTAAAGTGCGCCAACGGCGCTCCCGTCAGCGTCCGGTGGGCCTCGGTGATCCTGCCGCCGGTGGGACAATGGGCCGGCCAGCCGGGGACGATTGCGGTCGGCCAGGGGAAACTGCGGCTGCTTTTTCCGGCGCTGGGACGTCCGGGGCATCGATATTATGAGGCGTGCGCCATCCAAAGACGGTTGAAATCTGGCTGGCTGACGGTGGCGGTTCTTCCGCGCCTGGCGCAGGTGATAGCGCAGCGCGGCGCGGGCGTGAAGGTTCCGCTGGCGCGGGTCTCCCGGCACAGACCCGATTCAATTCAATTCGTTTACCGCGCCCGCGCCTGGAAAGCCACGGTAACGATGGGGTTGGGGCCTGGCGGCCACAGGATCAAGGTTGCCGCCCGGCTGCGGGCGCGGCATGACTTGAAATTACTGGCCTTTCGCTGTCCGGACCTGCGCGTAGGCGACGGAACATTTGGCGGCGCCAAGTCCGATGCGATCTTTCCCGGCCTGGAATACCTGAATGCCCAGGAACACTCATCCAGCACGGAATTTGTCTGGCCGCCCGGTTCGCAGCGCTGGACGCCGAACCCGTTGCGAATGACCATGCCGATGATGGCTTTAGCCGACGGTGGGGTGGTGGTAACGCTGGCTTGGAACGCCTGCGCCCGCTGGGGCGGCGCGGGGCAGGGATATGCGGCCCAGTTCGCCTGCCCGAACCGGCTGGTGGGCCAGAACGACACCCGCATGGCGCTTTTTGTTCCCACGGTACCGCGGTGGGTTCAGGAAAATGGCATGCAGGCGGAAAAACCGTACCGCCTGGCCAGGGGCCGTGCGCTGGCCCTGGCCGCCACCATCGTGGTTCAGCGGGGAAAATCCGCGCTGGACGGACTTAAGACCGTTGAAGAAACCTGGGGCCGGCGTTGGCCGATTGCGCCGGCACCGCGGACCATATGGCAGGAAATGTCGCTGTGCGCCCGCACCTTCCTGCAGGTACTCTGGGTTAGCCCGGCGAAGGGATGGTATCCGACCCTATATGGATGGGCGCCCACGCCCGACCCGGTCATCGCTATGCAGATGCTCAAGATGGCCCGGCACATCAGGCCGCCGCGCCTGGCCGCGGATCTCCGCGGAAAAGCCTTGGCGGTAATGGCCTTGCATCCCGCCGCCTCTGATATCGACTTTGCCCTTTGGAACGGCGGGGTGCGGCGGGCGCTCTGCAGCGCCCGGGGGGCGGCCTTGACCGCCATGCGCTCCCAACGCGCTGATGGAACCTGGGGCTTCGCACCAGATACCGCCAAACGGAAAACACTCGGGCGGACCGGGGCCACCAACGTCGGAATCTGCGCGACGCACCTTCTACCGATCGCCTCCTATGCGCTGGT
>JAKCCC010000160.1 GCA_021838985.1 Planctomycetota bacterium | reverse complement strand
GATGGCAAGGACGTCATCGGCGGGATGGCTTACCCTGCGAACAAGTATGGGAAGGTGATTTATGCCGCGGCGTGAGGAGGCGAAACGCAGGATTGTCGCGCCGTGGCTAAGCGGCCATTCCTAAGGCCAGACCGAATGTTCACATACAAGATCACCACGCCTGAGCCGCGGGTTCATATCGCACGGGCTTCCCTGAACAGCGATTTTCGAGCCCATAGTCACGACTATATGGAATTTGTGGTGGTGTTCCATGGCGCCACGGCGCACCGGAGCAGCCTGGGTGTTCAGGCCTTACGGGCTGGCGATGTGATCGTCCTGCGCCCCGGCGCCTGGCACGCCTACGATGACTGCCGCCATTTCCAATATGTCGTTTGCGCCATCGCACCGGAGATCCTCAGCCGCGAACTGGCCTGGACACTTCACGAACCGGCGATCGGCGAGTTGCTTTGGAACGGTCCGCTGACGCCGAGCAACCAAGGAATTATTATTTTCCACATTGATGCCGAGTGTCTGAAACGTTGTCGCCGGTTACTGGAACAGCTCCATCAGCTTACGCGCAAAGCCACGAACCGGAGGCCAGCACCAATCATTGCCACGGTGCTGATGTTCCTGGATGCACTGGCCTACCAATATGCCTCCGCCCGGCGCCTGGGCGCTCCGCCCCCGCCGCATCCCGCGGTCCCCAAAGTCATCCAGCTACTGGAAGCGGATTTGCAACACCCGTGGACGAGGCAAGAACTGGGGGCACGGGTGTATGTGGACCCGGCCCATCTAAGCCGGTTATTCAAGCGGGCCACCGGCCTGCCTCCCCTGCACTACCTGGCACGGCTACGGGCCGAGCGCGCCGCATCACTGCTGATGCACACCGATAAAAGTGTCGGCGACATTGGTGTGGAGGTAGGGTGGCCGGAGCCTTTTCATTTCGCCCGGCGCTTCCGGACCTACTTCGGCATGGCCGCCAAGGAGTACCGGCGCCGTTTTCTGCGTGGCCGCGCGGAGTAAAGCGCGCTGCGCTCGGTTGGCAGCAATCATTGTGGCGAAACTCGCATGACCCGGTCGTGGCCGGTCAGGGGGATCTTGATGCCACCGACTTGGGGGCGGACGCGCCGGGGCGCCCGACACCCGGCGTACGGGCCGCCGGGCTAACCGATGCCACCGACTTGGGGGCAGACGCGCCGGGGCACCCGACACCCGGCGTACGGGCCGCCGGGCTAACCGATGCCACCGACTTGCGGGCAGACGCGCCGCCCTGGCCCACCATAGGTCGCCGGGGCGACTAAACTGCTCCACCGGTGGGTGGACTTGGGCGGGGTGGGCGGGCGTTATGAGACCACCGAAAAATTGGCACGCGCTTGCGTGCCCAGAGGTGAGCAACGGTAATTGCATTGAAGTGTACACCGCTGTACAATCCATAGTGGTGAAGGGAGGTTGTCGCTATGAAAACGATTGCGTGCACCGAATTTCGTAAGCGCGCGTCGGCGATGTTGGATTGGGTGGAAAAAGGGGGAACGGTGCGGGTCCTGCGGCATGGCCAGGCCGTGGCGAAGGTCATCCCCGATGAGTCGGCGCGGCGCTCGCCCGCCTGGAAAACCGCTCGGCCGCGTCTGGTCGTGTCCGGCGGTTCACTTAGCCGGGCGATATTGGAGGAGAGGGGGGCGCGTCCCTGAACGTCTTTCTGGATTCATCGGCGCTGGTCAAACGCTATGTGCAGGAAACGGGCGGCGACCGGGTCGATAAAATATTGGGCGCAGCGTCCGCGCTGGGCGTTTCCCTCATTTGTCCGCCGGAGGTTATTTCGGCGCTGTGCCGCCGGCGTCGTGAAAAGTCGCTGTCGGCCCGGCAGTACGCCGCGGTCAAAAACGCGCTGGCAGAAGATATCGCCGACGCCGAGGTGATCCAGCTTACCGACCGGGTCATCGCACGGGCGGTCGAGCTGCTGGAGGCTTGGCCGTTGCGTTCAGCGGATGCGCTGCACCTGGCTTGTGCGGTGGAGTGGAGGGCAGACTGGTTCGTGTCCGCGGACGAGCGACAGTGCACCGCCGCCCACGGCTGCGGCCTGCACGTGGAAAGACTGACAGCGGAGTAGAGCGGCCGCAGCATAGCCCGGTCGTGGCCGGTCAGGGGGATGTTGATGGCACCGACTTGGGGGGCAGACGCGCCGGGGCACCCGACACCCGGCGTACGGGCCGCCGGGCTAACCGATACCACCGGGGTTAACTGCCCACGTATTTGGCGTAGAGGGCCTTGGCCGCGGCCGCGTCGCTGACACCTTTGATAATGGCCCGGCCATCGCGAAACAGGGTCAGTTCATATTCTTTTTGCGTCGCACCATGACCTTCCGCGATGACGCATTTGAGCATAAATCTATTGTAACCCGGTTGGCCGACCGCCTGCAGCGCGGTGGCGATATGATCAAAATCAACCTGCTGGCCGGGCGGTGGGGATATCTGGATGGCATTGCGGCCACACAGGGTGGTGGTGCTGGAACCGAATTTACCGGATAGATATTCCAGGCGATGATGTTTACACGCCGGGCAATCCGCGATTTCCCTGGCCCGGGCGACCTGCAATTGCTGGAATCGGTTATCCCACAGATCGAAGCTGAACAGTCCGCGGTTTAAGGCGTCGAAGTTTCCCGTCAGTAACTTAATCGCCTCCAGGGCCTGCCAACTGGCCACCAGATTGACCGTGGGGCCTAACACGCCGGCGGTATCGCACGTGGGGTTCATACCGGGCGGTGGCGAGGTCTCAAAAATGCACCGCAAACAGGGGGTAAGGCCCGGGCGAATGACCATCGCCAAACCCATGGCACTGAGGCAGGCGCCATAAATCCAGGGAATATTCAGCTCAATGGCCGCGTCGTTGAGTAGAAACCGCGTCTCGAAATTGTCGGTGCCGTCAAGCAGTAGGTCTTTTTCCCGCGCGTATTGCAGAATGTTATGGTGGTTTACGTCGCCGACGATGGCCTCGATCTTCACCTCGGAGTTGATCTGACCGAGCTTGCGTTCGGCCGCGATCGCTTTCGGCAATTGGTCGGTGATATCGCGCTGATCGAAGAGCACCTGGCGCTGCAGGTTGTTCAGCTCAATGAAATCGCGGTCGATGATGGTAAAGTGCCCCACGCCGGCGCGGACGAGCGTATTAGCCAAAACGGTTCCCAACGCGCCGCAACCGACCAGCAGCACGCGGGCCTTACGCAGTTTTTTTTGCCCCCGCACGCCGATGGGTGCGAAGAGCATCTGCCGGTTATAGCGGGCCAGGCTTGGGTCGCCGGGCGGCGACGAGGGGTCGTCAAGTCCACCGGGGCTCGCCGCGGAAACGCCCGGCGTCTCGGCGACGGAGGCGGATTCATCCGCGGGGATATTGGCGGCGGTTTCGGGAAGTATCATCGTAGGGTTACGTCCTGCTTTGGGGGTATCATAATTCTTCGATAGCCGCGCGGCGCCCGCAACCCGGGGCGGCGCTGCGCTCGGCCCCGGCTGGGGCGGCGCTGGGCTCCCGGCGGCGGGCGCGTTGGGGCTAACTCTCGATCATATTCTTCTCAATGGGTTCCACCAACACGCCCTGGCCGCGAAGGAATTCCAAGGCCGCGTTCACCTGATCGGGAGCGCCTTCAAAATGAACCGCCATCACACCGATTTCCGCGGTGACGCTGGCTTGGCGGATGTCAAAGCTAACTTGCGGATACGCCCGGCTCATACGCCAAAGGGCCGGCGTTTCCACCATAGCGCGGCCGCTGAAGGTCAGCCAGACGCGTTGGTTGATCCGCAGCTGGTCGGAGGCGCCACCGGTCATGCCAGGGGCAGATCCGCCGGGGCGGAGTTGGTCCGCTGGGCATAGGTCCTGGCGATGGGTGCCGTTGGCGCGGGAATCGGTCGTCGCCATGGTTAACCTCCCGCAATGGCCGGCACAATGCTGACATCGTCGCCGTCCTTGACAGGCGTATCCAGGTTTTGCAGAAACCGGATATCCTCTTCGTTCACGTAGATATTCACAAACCGATTCAATTCACCGGGTTGTTTGAACAGGCGTTTTTCCATGCCGACGAATTGACTGCAAAGTTGCTTTAACGCCGCATCGATGGTCCCGGCCGGCGCGGGAACCACGTCAGCCCCCTTGGTCAAACCCCGTAACGGCGTTGGGATACGAACATTCACCGCCATACCGAGAAGCTCCTGTCTTGAAAATCGTGTTTGGCGTGGTTTCCCGCGTTCTTCAAATCCGCGCCACAATCTCCGTGTTTCTTCGCGCCGCGCGAGGATTTTGGCCCGCGGGGAATCCCCGGTTTCCGGCGGAGAATCCACCCCCGGCAAGCCGGGGGCTATCTATTTGGTCGCGGCTTCGCCGCGCTGTGAAATCCGAGGCGGCTGGATAGCCGCTCCAGCGTGCAGGGGTACCGGTGGATTGGTCCCGGTTGCGGCGCCCTGGCCTGGCGTGATAAACCGATCAAACGCCTCCAGGCGGGGCGCTATCGACGCCGGTAGCGGCAGGTGATCCACCACCACTTCCACGGTTTTAAGGCCGTTGCCGGTAATGCACACGCAAATGCTATCCTGGCGCGGGATGCGGCCGCTGTCAATCAATTTTTTCGTGGCCGCCAAGGTAGCGCCGCCGGCCGGTTCGGTCCAGATTCCTTCGGTTTGCGCCAACAGTTTAATTGCCTCGACAATTTCTTCATCGCTGGCGTCCGCACCCCACCCGCCGCTTTGCCGGGCGGCCTGCACCACATAGTAGCCGTCGGCGGGGTTGCCGATGGCAATGCTCTTGGCGATGGTATGGGGCTTCTGCGGCTTGATCAAATCGCGGCCGGCACAGATGGCCTCGACCACCGGATTGCAGCCCGCCGCCTGGGCCGAGTAAATTTGGGGCCGGTTGTCCGCCACCAGGCCCAGTTCGATCAATTCCCGATACGCTTTGTAAATTTTCGGCAGGATGGTGCCGCCGGCGGTGGGGCAGACCGTATGTTGCGGCAGCTGCCAACCCAGCTGCTCGGCGATTTCAAAGCCGTAAGTCTTGGCGCCTTCCGTATAGAACGGCCGCAGATTCACATTGACGATCGCCCATTTATATTTGTCGGCAATTTCCGAACAGAGGCGGTTGACATCGTCGTAATTGCCCTGGATGCGCACGAGGGTCGGTCCGAAGATCAGCGAACCGAGAACCTTGCCTTGCTCCAAGTCGTGGGGAATCAGCACGAACGCTTTCAGGCCGGCGATGGCGGCATGGGCGGCCACACTATTGGCGAGATTCCCCGTGCTGGCGCAACCGACGGTGTCGTAGCCCAGCTCCATCGCCTTGGTCAGCGCCACCGCCACCACCCGATCTTTATAGCTGAACGTGGGATAGTTGGCGGAATCATCTTTAATGTATAGTTCCCGGACCCCCCAGGCCCGCTGGAGATTGCAGGCCCGGCGCAGAGGAGTGAAACCGGAATGCTGTCCGCAACGCGGCTCGCCGTCGATGGGCAGCAGGTCACGATAGCGCCACAGGCTGCGCGGACCGCTTTGAATCGACTGGCGCGTCACCCGACCCCGCATGGCGGCGTAGTCGTACCGCACCTCCAGCGGGCCGAAGCACACTTCGCAGACATGC
>JAKCCC010000159.1 GCA_021838985.1 Planctomycetota bacterium | reverse complement strand
GATTCTCCGCCTGTTCCTGCAGGATTTTTATGGCGTGCCGATCCTGAAGGTTTCCCTGACCTTCGGCGCCGCGCAAAGGACTATCCTGGAAGGAACCTACAAGCCTACGGGCATTTTGCGCGGCCGAATGGGCGGTCATTACGATCTGTTTGTGCCCTTCGTGTCGCACCGGGCGCCGGATGGAGTGGTTCTGGAAGGCTCCGGCTACGGCGGGCAAGGCGTCGGTTTTGTGGAGGTAAAAAATTCCTCGCTGGCTCTGCTGCCCGCCGCGGTTCGGGCGGTGCGCGGACCGGTTACCCACGCGCATGCCGTTCTACAGGATGATTCGTCCTGGGCGTATCTGGGGTGCCCCGACATCGCTGCCGCCATGCGGCGTCCGGCGCTGGCCGAGCGGCGAGGAATACTGCGGGTAAGTTTAAGTGGATGAATCATGCCCCGGCAAGGTTACGGGCAAGGCCCTGCCCTTGGCGGTGCTGCTCGGTATGAGGCTACGGCTACGCGATTATCGAATTGGCCGGACGGGTTGAATTTTATGCGAAGGCCGCCGGGGCGACGGCCATTGCCGATTCCTCGCCGGGTGCATACGAAGAAATGATGTGAACACCTTAACTCCAACTTTACGCCTCTGAAAAGCCTTTAATGGTCGGATAATAGCTCTGATACCTGGTCCAACCGGAGACAAGGATTGAGTAAAGATAGCGTTGCCCAGCAGGACTTTTTCGCGCGTGTCGCCGCGGCCCATGCTCTTCCGCGCGACGCGCTTCTCGTGGAACCGGCGCCACCGCGTCGGCCCAGGATCTATTTGCCCGCGGACCAGTCCAGTTCCGCCGCCGCGTTCCACCCGACACCCCAGCTCAACTCGGCCCAAAAACTTCACGCCGAGCTGGCGCGTCAACGCCGGCGGCATGCCCGCTTCCTGGCGAACCTCGCCCCGGCGCTGGCGTCAATCCGCCACACCGTGCCGCTGGAAGAGTTCGACTGGCGGCTGCAGACCGACGCCGACCGGCGCGACTTCATCGGTACGCTCAACGGCGCCGGTGCGTGGCAGCGTGTGCGCCTGCCGCATTACGGCGGCCCTATTGGACACGCCGTCGCTTTTTATCGCACCACTTTTCAGGTAACCGAAGAAATGCGCCGCCCGGGGGCGTTATTCCTCTGCTTCCAAGGCGTGGATTACAAAGCGCACGTCTTCGTGAACGGATCCTACCTTGGATCTCACGAAGGATTTTTCGCCCCGTTCGAGTTCGAATTCACCGGCGTGGCGCGCGCGGGTAAGAACACGCTGCTGGTGAAGGTGGAAAATGACGCCGTTCCACTGGGCAATGACTGCTGGGGACAAAAGCAGGCCGGCGACAAGCTCTACGCGGCTACCGGTCTGGGTTGGGATGATCCCGAACTGGGCTGGCACCACTGCCCGCCCGGTATGGGCATCTATCAGAAGGTTGCCGTGGAGGCACGCCCTCCCGTGCATATTCGTGACGTTTTTGTCCGCCCGTTGCTGACGGAAAAGCGGGCCGAAGCTTGGATTGAGCTTTTCAACTGCACGCGTGAATCGCGCAAGGTCACGTTCACGATTTCCGTATTTGGCTGGAATTTTGCGCACACGGTCTTCCGCGACCGCGCCTTCGAGCCGCCGCAAGAGTTCGGGCCAGGCGTGAACTGCTTCCGCCTGGCCTTCGATGTACCCAACCCCAGGGTCTGGAACCTGGAAACACCGTGGCTGTACCAGATTCAGATCACGCTGCCCAACGGCGATACCCTGGCCCGGCAGTTTGGAATGCGGTCATTCCATATGGATACGGAGCATAAACCATACGGACGGCTTTTCCTCAATGGCCGGGAGATTCGCCTGCGCGGGGCGAATACGATGGGCTTTGAGCAGCAGGACGTGTTACGGAAAGATTTCCATCAGCTCCGCGATGACATCCTGCTGGCGAAGATTTGTCACCTGAACTTCTGGCGGCTCACCCAACGCCCCGTGCAGACCGAAGTTTATGACCTCTGCGACCAACTCGGCCTGCTGACCCAGACCGACCTGCCGCTCTTCGGTCGCCTGCCGCGCTGCCAATGGTCCGAAGCGGTGCGCCAGGCCGAGGAAATGGAGCGGCTCGTGCGCGGCCACGCCTGCAACATCATGGTCAGTTTCATCAACGAACCGTCCAACACCGCGGGGGGAGACGACTCGCCCCGTCACTGCCGCCGCGCCGAATTGGAGCAATTCTTCGCGGCCGCCAGCTGCGCTGTTCATTTGGCCAATCCGGATCGGGTTATCAAGCCCGCGGATGGCGATTATGATCCGCCCGGCCCGGGCCTGCCCGACAACCACTGCTATACCTGCTGGTACAACGGCCATGGCGTGGATGCCGGCAAGCTGCACCGGGGTTACTGGCAGAAAGTGAAACCCGACTGGTTTTATGCCTGCGGCGAATTCGGCGCGGAGGGACTCGATGCGGTCGACCTGATGCGCCAATACTACCCGCAACCTTGGCTGCCGCGGTCGCCGCGGGAAGAGGCGCGCTGGTCGCCGAACCGAATCCCCCGCGCCCAGACGGGGAATTTCCATTTCCTGTTTTTTGAAACGCCGCGCACGCTGGAAGGCTGGGTTGCCGCCAGCCAGCGTCACCAGGCCTGGGCCACGCGCCTGATGACCGAGGCCTTTCGCCGCGATAACCGCCTGAACTCGTTGGCCATCCACTTGTTCATCGATGCCTTCCCCGCCGGTTGGATGAAGGCGATTATGGATTGCCAGCGCCGGCCCAAACCGGCCTTCTTCGCGTACCGCGAGGCGCTGACGCCCTTGATGGCCAACCTTCGCGCCGACCGCACCGCGTTCTTCAGCGGTGAAAAGATGCTCTTTGAGGTCTGGATCTGCAATGATACGCACGAAATACCGCGTGGCGCGTCGCTGCGCTATCAGCTGGAAACCGGCGGCCGGGTGGTCTTTGCGCAACAGGCTCCGGCACGCGTTGAAAAATGCCAAAGTACATTTCAAGGTTTTCTACGGCTGGTCGCGCCGCCGGTTCCCACACGCACCCAAGCTGTCTTGCGGCTCGCGCTGGCGTCGGGCGGTGGTGGAGTTTTGCACCATACCACGCTGGAGCTGGACTTATTTCCCTTGCCCGCCCGGAGCCTGCCGCCCTCGGTGGCCGTCATTGGCTCTCCCCGGGGTAAGGCGGCGGTGTTAGCTCGCCAACTGGCTTGCCCGCGCGGTGCTTCATCCGCGATTTTTCTCGTGGATGATTTCGCCGCGTTCACCAGCCGCCGGCGCGAGCTCGAAGCCGCGGTGGAGCGCGGCGCGGTGCTGGTCTTTCTGGAATTGCCCGAAGGTGAATACGAAATTGGCTCAACGCAAGTGAAGATCGTCCCGTGCGGTATGGGCGCGCGGCATTTCGTCGCACGGAACACCGGGCACCCGCTGGTCTGTGACCTGCAGCCGGAGGATTTCAAGTTTTGGTACGACCCGGCGTTGGATCGGGTAAGCCCGTTGCTGGAGACAACCTTCACGGCCCCGGGATGGACCCCAATTCTTACCAGCGGAAATGGTCGCTGGGGCGGCACGGCCTGGGAGCCAACGCTGGCTGCGGCCGAGCTGCAACGCGGAAGCGGCCGCTACCGCCTCTGCCAGGTTCGCCTGGCCGGCCGCGTAAACGCCAATCCCGTCGCGCGAATATTCGCCGAGCGATTGCTACGTATGGATGTTCTGCGGCGGGGCGAAGGCGGCGGCTAAATGCGTCCCGGGCGCCCAGCGGGGCGTCCCCTGACCCCGCGCCCAGACCGACTGCCCACTCGCCCCAAACCCAATGCGGCCGCTGCTCCTTCTCCCCAATGGCCGCGGCGGCCAATCACTGCCCCCCTACGCGGAAGCGTTGTCGATAGGCGCTCGGGGTAACGCCGAGGTGTTGTTTAAACATCAGGCACAGCCGACTGGCATTGGCAAAACCGCTGCGTGCCGCCACCGTCAGGGTTTTCAGATCGGTCTCCGCCAGCAGCTTGCGGGCCACTTCCAGATGGGCGCGGCGAATTTCGTCCTGAATGCTGTGGCCCAGGGTCTTCTTGAATTTCATTTCCAGCGAGCGGCGTGACACCGCGAGTTTATAAGCCAGGGGAGCGATGCGAATGGTGTCCCCGGCTTCCACGCCCGCCTGGATCAGCCGCGCCGCCTTCAGCACGTCGGGATCCGCCACCGCCAGGCGATCGGTGGAGGCCCGGGTCACAATCCCCAGCGGCGGCAACAGCAGCGGCGCCGCAGGCGCGGGGCGACGGGCCAGCAGGCCATGGAGCAATTGCGCCGCTTCATACCCGATCCGTTCCGCCGGATATTGCACGCTCGACAATGGCGGATTCGCCAGCGTGCTCATCAGTTCATCATCATCGACGCCCAGCACCGCGACCTCCTGCGGTACCCCTAGGCCGTAATAGCGGCAGGTCGCCAGAACCATCAATCCTACCGGATCAGCGCTGGCGAACACGGCCAGCGGCTTAGGCCATTGCGTCAGCCATCGGCCCAGGACCGGATTGACCCGCGACCAGACCGCCGATTTCTGCAGGGTTTCTTCCGGATCCTCCACCCGCATATGGGGACACGCAAAACCGGCTTCCCGCAGGGTGCTTATAAATCCGCGCTGCCGTTCTTGGGCGAACCATTCCACCACCGATCCTACGAACGCAAAGTGTTTAAATCCGCGCTGCAAAAAGTAGGTCGCGGCCAGTTCGCCGACCTGCCGGTCGTCCACCGCCACCTGGGCGCCCGGCGGCTGGGCCAGCCAGCGGCTGACATCCACCGCGGGCACGCGGAGTCTGCGGACCGCCGCGGCGAGTTTGGCCGTACCAACCATACCAATGATCCCATCGGGATGTTGCCTGGCGAGTATGGCGGGGGCTGCCGCGTCCGGTGCGATCCCCTCCCATTGCCAATCGGCCACGGCGCCGGCGTACCGCCGGACGCCGCGGAGCACGTGGTATTGGTAGCCCGCCATGGGCCAGAACAGCAACACGACTTTTTTCACGGAACGTGGCATGGTCTACAGTCTAAAACCGTTTGCGCTGGATGACAACAGATTTGCGCCCAATGAAAAATGGAGGCAGTTATACTTATCTTGAGACGATGCTTGTTCCGTCCCGGCGACGCAGGTGCTGTTCAACTCGGGCCACGCGGCCTAGACCCGGTTCCCGCGGGGCGCATATTTAAGAGGAGGTGCTGTATGGCACGCAATAGCTCAAGGTCTCCCTTCGGTTCCTCCGTAGGGCCGTCGCGCTCGGTAGCGCCGTCGCCCTCGACGGCTAACCCCTCCGTAGAGCCGTCGCCCCCGACGGCTGGCGTAAAGATTTTGTTCCACTTTTTACAGGAGTTTCCCATGAAAGTGCGACAAGGTGTCAAGATCGCCGTGGCCAGTTTTCGATCGTTATGGTCCTGCCTGCTGGCTCTCGCAAGCGTATTAGCCGACGGTGTGCCGCTGGCCGCGGAAAAAGCGATTTCAGGACTGGGCGCGGCTTTGAAGGTGGCGCTTACGGCCTTCGCCATCGGGGTGCTCTCCGTCGGCGAAGCACTGGGGGTGCTATTGACCTTCCAAACCGCTCTTAACCAGTGCGGCGGCAAG
>JAKCCC010000158.1 GCA_021838985.1 Planctomycetota bacterium | reverse complement strand
CTATACTCCGTTTGGTCTGTAATGAGACATTTACTCTACGCGGCTGTTAATGGGATATCTGACTCGGTATTATGGCCGGAAAATCAGCATTTTTCCGCAGCTTTCGCTTCCTATGCTGTATCGTCGGAGGCTGCGTTGAGTGTAAATAAAGAGGCGGCAGGTCAGGAGACCTGCACCACACGCTGGAGACCTGCGGCGAATGCTTGTGGTGCGGACCTCCCGGTCTGCCGGGCGGCCAAGCAAAAACGCGGCAGGTCTGGAGACCTGCACCACAAGAATGGATCGTCGGAGGCCGCGTTGAGTATAGCCTAAACGGTGGGGGTATGTTTTGGTTCCGCCGGACCGCCCCGCCGCCGCTATGCCCGGCAAAATTCCGGACCGTACCGTATTGTAGAATAAGGATAATGACTGCTGCGTTGTCAAGCGATAAATTCCTGGTGGGAGAAAAGAGCTCCCACCCCACCACCGAACCCGAAGCACCGGCCTTCAGGCCGCCCCGCCAGCGGGCGGGCAGGCTTTGTCGAGTCGCCTTAAAGTTTCCTGGCGGCGACCCGGTGAACCGCTGGGTCGCCGTAGCGAGTCGCCCGCGGCGACCCAGTGAATGGCTTTCGGCCGAGGTACCCGAAAGATAAGTGCGGACAGAGCACTATGCCGGCCGTGAAATACAGCACGAGAATCATGAAAGCCCAGGTCAGCCCTGGACGCCTGCGACGTGTCGGCGATCCCGCCGCGCCCCGGTCGGCCCTGGCGCTGCTGATCCTGGCGGCGTTTGTCGGTCAGGCGGGCGGCGCCTGGGCCCAGAGCCTGCGGGAAATTCTTTCCCACGCCCGGCCGACCACCGCGCCGACGGGCCGCCTGTCGCCGCGGACGGACGTGCATCCGCTCGCCACGGCACACCCCGGCGCGGCCTGGACCCAGCGCCGCGGTGTCGTGCAATTAAGCAACGGCCGGATGTTACGCGGGCGCATCTGGACTACCCCGGACCGGCCCTTTCGCGTATGGCTGGCCGGAATTAAGCAGTACCGCGACATCCCGATGAGCCTGGTCCATACGATTCAGGTGCAAGTCCGCAGCGCCCGAATGATCCGCCAGTGGCGCTGGCGCCAGGAGGGCAGCGATATCAAACTTTATTCGGGTAAGACCAAGCCTCGTTTCCGCTATGCGTACCAGTTCACCTTGATTCGCGGCCAACCGATCACCGGCACCTTGGAGGCGCCGCTGTTCGTGCAAGTCGGCCCCCGACGCTACACTCTGATCCTTTACAAGCATCTCGAGGGCCACTGGGGCCAGAAACTCGCCGCCGTCGTCTATGTCCGCCAGGTGCGGCTTGAAGTTACGCCGCAGTTGCGGAAAGCGGCGGCGGAACTTTCCCGTCGCCTGCCGCTGCTGTCCTGGCGCAAAATGCTGGCGGGGGTGAAACTCCCCGCCTATGGTTTTAATCCTGCCATTCCCTGAGCGGGTGTCTTCATGATTTCCCCCAGAAGCACGGTGGCGAAACATCCGGCGGCCAGAACAAAACGCAACTGCAGGAAGGAACCGTATGCATCTGTGCCGGCGCCCAAATCCAGCTCCGCCGGAAAGAACCGCATGGCGCGGCGGGAACCCTTGGATTTTTCCACGGGGCCGCGCCGTCCGCCCGCGCGTGCCGCAAACGCCACCGGCTCGGGCTCCGGCGCGGAACACCGGACCGCCTCCGCGCCAGCCTCCGTCTCGCCCGCCGCTGCCGGGGTCGCGAGGCTGCGCCCGCCATGGAAATTTTCCGGCGTCAGGCCGTGCGCCCTTAAGACCTGCTCTTCCATTTGCGCCGGCTCACCGGTGGGGTTGGTCATGCGATAGCCGAACATCGGTCCCGATGGCGAAATTTCATGCCGGTCGGCACGGGCCTGCTCCACGGCGACTTCCGGGGCCGTCAGCGGAACGCGAAACACCGCGCCCCGATCATGCTTCCAAGCCAGGTCCCCGGGTAAAATTCGGTCCAAGCGGGGCAGGCGCAAACGCAGGGTTTCATTGAAGAGGTGCGCCTGCAGCGCGCTGATCAACAGTCGCCTTAAGCTTTTGTCCAGTGTGGCCGCCGCCCGCGCATAGGCTTTCGGGGTGCGGGCCAGGATGGCGAGCGCCCGGCGTTCCGTGTGCATATGGCCGGGCCAGGCGGCCAGAGCTAGATCGAAGCGTCCCTGTTCAAAATGCTGCCGTGCCTCCAGAACGCCTCCATGGTCCAGCCGCGGGTCCGGCGCCCCCAGCCAACGTTTCAGAAACTCCTCCGGCGCCTCCCGCAGCAACACCCGCCCCAGTTCATGGTTGTTGCCGCGCTGGCCGAAGCGTTGCGGTCCAAAGAAATTCGGTACGCCGCTGCGCTCCAGGCGGTCCAGCACGGCGCGGGCCTGCGTTTCAGCGCTGCTCACCGCGCCGCCGGGCTTGTCCCAATCCGGATGACGTATTTTGATGGTGAAGCGATTGCCGGCCAGATGGCCGATCTGGAGCTTATTCCGGTGCCGCGCCACCTGCAGGATGCGCACGTGCGGCAGTTCCAACGCCCTTAGCCGTGCTTCGGTCTCCCCCTCCACGGAAAAGGTTTGCCGCGCCACGGCCCGGGTGTCTTTCAGGCCGGCGTAACCGATGTCGATGGTCCGCCGCCCCAGCGCCCGGGCCAGCAGGTTTACCGCCTGGAGTGTGGAAATGCCGCGTTTTTCCACGGTGATGTAGCAATGGCCCCCCTGTCCGCTGGGGGCATACCGCGGCAACTCCTCCACCAGGAAATCCTCCGGATGCGCCTTGAGGCGTCCGCCTACGCCCGGCAGATCCGCGGTGTAAAAAGGAAGGTCCATGGCACGGTCAGATCGCGGCGGGCGCCGGGGACGCCGCGCTCGGGGCCGGCTGCGGGGGCGCGGCGCTGTCCGGCAGCGCTGCCGACCCGGGCGCGGGGGAGCCATTCAGCGGCTCACTTGCCGCCACCGGCTTACTGGCGACGGGTTGGTCCTCCCCGCTCTTGCCGGCGGCCAGTTCATCTTCCAACAGCGCCGAGGTCGGACGGCGCCGGCGCTCCGCGCGCTCGCCCCGCTCCGGACGCTGGGCTTTATCCTGCGGCTGGCGCGCCGTCCGGCCGGACTTACCCTCCAGCACCGCCGCGGCGATCTCTTTCATAATCAGATCAATCCCGCGCAGCGCATCGTCGTTGGCGGGGATAGCGATGTCCACCAGGTCCGGATCACTGTCCGTGTCCACCAGCGCCACCACCGGCAGCCCCAGTTTACGGGCTTCCTGAATGGCGATATTCTCCCGCCGCACGTCCACCACCACCAGCGCGCCCGGCAGCCGCTCCATGTTGCGGATGCCCGCCAAGTTGCGCAGAATTTTGCGGTGCTCACGCTTCAGGCTCGATTCCATTTTTTTGGAGTAATTCTTCCCGAGATCCGGTGAACTGAGAATTTTTTCCAGATCCTCCAATCGCTGCAGGCGGGACCGGATGGTGCGATAGTTGGTCAGGGTTCCCCCCAACCATCGCTCCGTCACCACCGGCATCCCGGTCTGCCGGCCCACGTCATCAATCACCGGCCGGGCCTGCCGTTTGGTCCCGACAAACAGTACGTCGCGGCCGTCCGCCACCAGCCGGCTTAGAAAGCGCTGCGCCGCCAGCAGGCCCTTGAGTGTTTCCCGTACGTCAATAATGTGAATCAGATTCCGCCGGCCGTAAATATACGGCTTCATTTTGGGATTCCAGCGGCTGGTGCGATGCCCGAAATGAATGCCTGCGTCGATAAGCTCCCGCACAAGCTGGGGATTGGCCATGGCATAGAACTCCCGAAAGCAGCGATTTCGTGCCCCGGCCGTGCCCGGGTCCTACCATCGCTTGGGGCGGCCCGAAGGTCGCAAACGAACCGGCGGGGCTCAAGGGTGCGCACCCTTGCTGCGCCCCGCCATCACGGCGAACCTATTATTATGTGGCAGCGTAGCGCACGCGTCAAATGGTCCCCATGGTTGCTGGTTGCTGCATTCCGGCCCGCAGCGATCGTGCCAAGGCCCAAGGTCATAGCGGCGGCATTTATGCCGCCGCTTTCGCGGTTTTAAAGTCAGGCGACGATCTGACGAGAGCGCGCCAGGCGGCCTGTTTTCAAACCACCGCGCCCCAGCGCGACCTGCGGGCCGCAACCGAACAGATAGCCCCCGGTCCACACGGAGGCAGATCGGCCATGGCGGATTCGCGAGTCGCCTCTCGAGACCTTTCCCGGGGTGGTGGGTCTGCCGGGCAACCCAAGTTTTCTATCGAACCAAAATCTTCGCATGGCGCAAAGATTTGGAACGATTGTGGTATATAAGGATCGGCCTTGCTGGCGGCAGGTGGCCGCAGCGGTCCAGGTGCGCTGGTCCTGTTGGCATCCGGGAAGGCCACGCGTGCCCTGGGTGACCCGGCGGTCGATCACCACACTACGGAGGGCCTGCTCCGCCAGATTATGGGTCGGCGCCACGGCCGGGGTGGTCACCCAGCGGAAGTACACCGTGCCGTGGGCCCGCCAGCGCTGCAGGAGATTCTGCACCTCACGCCGCGCCGGCTCGCCCCGCCACTGGCGACCAGGCTTCGTCGAGTCGCCCGCTTCGGCGACAAATCCAAGCCGCCACGGCGTTCAAGACCGGCACGGATAGCTTGCCGGTTTTGCCAACCGTGCACGCCACGAGCGCGCCGGCCGAAAACGCCGGTTCTGTCTTGGCGCGCCGCTGGGCACGCGGGGGCATAGTTCCCTGTAGTTCTATGGAGTCTGATGGAGTTATGGCCATGCCAGTGCCGCGTGAAGAAAGCCAATGGCCATGCGGGACACATGCTTGAAGTTGGCAATTCTGAAACTGCGCCCGGCGGGAGTCGAACCCGCAACCGTCCGCTTAGAAGGCGGATGCTCTGTCCAGTTGAGCTACGGGCGCTTGGCGTATCGCTATCCTAACTCAACCCCGCCCCAGATGCAGCGCGTCACGGATGACACACCCAAGTCCGGACCCGTGCCGGTTTAAGCCGCCCGCCATCTACCTCCAGGCCCGGCTCCCGCGACCGACTCTGCTACCGCCTTCCGGAACCGTGGGCCAGCCGATCCTGCCATTTCCAAAGAGCCAGGGTGGCATTACAATGTGCTTTGGGCTGGGCTGAAGCCCGACCGGTTTCCGCGAACGGATATGAATAAACTCGGTGTCAATATCGACCATGTGGCCACCTTGCGCCAGGCCCGCCATAGTTATGAACCCGATCCCGTATGGGCGGCGGTTCAGGCCCAGTTGGGCGGAGCGGACCTGATTACCGTGCACTTGCGCGAAGACCGCCGGCACATTCAGGACCGCGATGTGGAGCGGCTTCGGGAGACCGTTACCGTACCACTCAATTTGGAAATGGCGGCGGTGAACGAAATCGTCGCCATCGCACTCCGCTTGCGGCCGGCGATGGTCACCCTGGTTCCGGAAAAGCGTATCGAAGTTACCACCGAGGGTGGTTTGAATGTCGCCACCGGCTGGCGCCGGCTGCGCGACGTCGTGCGGCGCTTCCACCGTTACGGCATTGCGGTCAGCGCTTTCATTGACGCCGAGCGGCGGCAGGTTCTGGCGGCACGGCGATTGGGCTGCG
>JAKCCC010000157.1 GCA_021838985.1 Planctomycetota bacterium | reverse complement strand
GGGCGAAATGCTTATCAAGCTAATGCGCCGCGAGCCGGTGGCGAACCGTCACATGGTGCTCTCCTGCGAGTTGCTGGAACCAGAGGAGGCGGAGCCGCAAGGATATAGCCGCCGGCTTGCCGGCGGCCAGGAAATAAATGTGGCCCTTGGCGGTGGCAGGAGCGCTCCGTAGCCGGTCGGAGAGTCGCCCCCATGGAGACCGGGGTCTCGCCCGCCGTTGCGGGCGCGCCCCGGGCGGTCCGGTGGCAGGGCCACGGCGCACGGTCGCCACGGCGATTAAATTGTGGCCGACGGCCGACCGTTGAAAGTTAAATGGCGAGTGTTTTTTGAGGAGTCCCGTCATGTAGACACGGCAAAGTCACCCGCATAGTGGTTCCATTTGGGAAATCCCAACGGGTCGCCGTTCGTAGAGTCGCTACAGCGGCAGTTCACCTTTTTCAAAGGAGTTGCTCATGTTTGGTTCACTGAAAACGGATCGCGGAGTCGCCAGGGCGACGAACTTAACCCTGGAAACTGGTAATACTGGCTCTCTTTTAAAGGAGATTACGATGAGAGCGTACCAAAACATCCAATTCGTAGTCGCAGCCGTGTTGTCCCCGGTTACCTGGCTGCTTGCTGCTGTGGCCCTGCTGCTGAATTCCATGGTGCTGAGCCTGGCCCGGGGGCTGGGAGCCTATGGGGACCTGGAATCCCTGGTTACGCGCGCCGGATTCCGGTCGTGGAGACGCCGTTTCCGGGGCGCGTTCGCGTTTACCCTGATCGAGCTGCTGGTAGTGATATCGATCATAGCTATTCTTATATCTATATTACTACCTGCATTAGCCAAAGCCCGCGAACTGGCCAACCGGGCCGTCTGCATGGCCAACGTGCGCGGGATCATCCAGTCCATGGTGACGTATGCTCAGTCGAACGACGGCACGTTCCCCACCGTCTGGATGCCTCCCACATCCCCCGCTGACGAGTACTATGCCTGCGGGCCGTTCGATCCACCCACCGGCGCCACTCAGACCGCGCCGGCGGCGGTGCAGGCCTGGTACAGCCCTAACGTTTATAACGGCAACGCTGGCCCAGGTTCGATGGCGGGGGCGTGGATCCTTGTACTCCAAGGGTACACCACGCCCGCCAGTTTCATTTGCCCCTCCGACCCACTGGCCCAAGGGCCGTCGACCGAGCAGTATGTATCAGGTTCCAGCCCTGAATACCTCGGCAACTTTGGGAACGTGGACGCGGCGAATTTACCTAACGCGGACCACCCCATCAACGGCGATGGTGCCGGTGAAAGTTATTCCTTTGCTTTCCCGTGGCCGGGCCGCGGCGGGTTTTACCTTTCCGCATTACCCGGACAGTGGTGGACCACCACCGGCGCCAACACCCAAGTTCCACTGGTTGGCGACATGTCGCCAATGGACGGGACCGCCGCCAATGGTGACGGGGCGGGTGAGGGGATATTCCAGCGCATCACCACCACTTTGCCCACGGCGAACACCTTTGGTCCGTACATCTACAACTCCGGCAACCATGCCGGCGACGGCCAGAACGTAGGCTTCGGCGATGACCATGTGACTTGGGAAACCTCGCCCTACGTCGGTGAGAACGGTGATAACGTTTTCACCTTCACCACCGCCACAGGTGTGGTCAATGGCACCACGGACACTGAGCAGGCGGGGATGTCAGTCCAGTCCAACTGGACAATAAATATAAATAGCCTGACGCCCGTATTCCAGATTCTGACGCGGGCCGAGCCATTTGACACCTGCATGACCCCGGTGCGCACGGTGAATCCCGCAACGGCGGCTGCGGAAAACGCATGGTGACAGCCGCCGCATGCCGCAACACGTTTAGGGCGGGGTTGGCACGCGCCCTGCGCGAACCAGGCGCCCCGTAGCCGGCCATGCCCCGATGGCCGCTGTCCCGGTGCACCTGGATGCCTGGTGCCGCCGATAGTGGACCGGCTGCCCACCAACATTGGTGGCCTACCGCAGGGGCGGAGCTCGCAGGGCCACGTAGCAGAGTCGCCGTCTCCAGTAGCGGCTCTCCGATTTGGGGATGGGGAATAAAGGGACAGGAGACCGGGTGAAAACGCGATTGGGATACATCGGGGTTGGTGCGATGGGGCGAAGCCACATGGGTGTAATTCGCACACACTTCGCCGGCGAGGCGGAGGGTGTCGCGTTGTTCGACCCGCATGAACCGAGCCGGGCTGCGGCGCTCGAACTTCTGCCCGGGGCGAAGGTATATAGCAGCGCCGAGGCACTCATCGAATCAGAGCTGGATGCGGTCGTTATTTCCAGCCCCAATTGCACCCACGCGGAATACGCTGTGGCTGCCCTGGCGGCGGGGAGGCACGTTTTCGTGGAAAAGCCCGTCGCCACTACGGCCGAAGATTGCTGCCGTCTGGTCCGGGCTGCCGATCGATCCCGCCACATTGTGTTTATCGGCCATGAAATGGCTTATTCGCCCTTTTGTAAGAAGACCGAGGAGCTGCTCAGGCAGGGCGTGCTCGGGGCGGTCCAGATGGTCTGGTGCAAGGAATTCCGCCCCCCTTTTCTCCAGAAGGTCGATCAATGGATCATCGACGAGCGGTTTTCCGGTGGCGCCATGGTGGACAAGAACTGCCACCACTTTGATGTGATGAACCGGTGGGCGGGATCGCGGCCGAAACGCGTGGCCGCCTTCGGCAGCAGGCGCTTCAACAAGGTTCTGGGCGTCGCCACCGAGGTGATTGACAACGCCTCGGTGAGCTTTGAGTACGAAAACGGCGTGGTGGGGACACTGCAACTCTGCATGTTTGGGCCGGATCGCGACGAGGATTGCCTGGAAATGGGAATCATCGGCGATAAGGGCCTGATGCAAACGCAGCTGGGCCAGAGCACTATCACCGTCTGGCCGCGCGACTGTCACAAGGGCTTTTCCGGAGACGTGATTGAGCTTCAAGCCGACCCTTGCGGCGGCCATGCCGGTTTTATCCAGGAGCACCAGGCGTTTTTGGCGGCGATGCGCAATGGTACGCGGGCGCCCAGTGACGTACGGGAATGCGTCTATGGCACCTTACTGGCGATCGCCGCGGAACAAGCCATCAAGCAGGGCGGCGTCGTGGAAGTGCCGTGGGAATGTTGACGGAGAACGGCCGGGGCAAAGGCCCGGCGCCCAAGCAGGAACGCGGAATGAATGCCGTTGCAGCAGGCGCGCTCCGCGTGCCATCGCTTTAAGCGGAGAGGCCGTGGCACGGGGACCGTGTCTGCTACTACGGTCGACCGGAAGTGGGGTTCTTTCGCCGCATTCATTCTGCGTTCCTACGTAGGAGGAGTAATAGCGTGGACGATTTCAATCCTTCCCAGCCGTCTAATTTTAAGCCCGCTTCGGCGCGGACGGGCGGCGCCGAACCGCATCGTTCGGCCAGTCGTCCGGAGGCGGCCGAGGTCACGCGGCGCGAGGTGCTGCAATCGGCTTTGGCGGGCCTGGTCGCGGCGGGAACACTGGATTTACCCGCACGGGCGGCCCCGGCGGCGCTCCAGGCCGGGCAAGCACCGGTGAACTTATTGCGTAACGGCAGCTTTGAATTATCCGCGCGTTTTAACGGCGAACCGATGCGGCACGGCGAGGATTTCTACCTAGTATTCGTGAAGGGGCCTGGTGGCAAAAAGAGCTTCACGGAGTTGCCCGTTTCTGGCTGGTGGGCGGTGGGCGCGGACGCCAACGGTATCGAGGTAGCTGCGGCGGCGGCGCATTCGGGCCGGCAGGGGCTTCGCATCCGTGCCGATCACGGCGGGGGCCGGATGATAGTATCGTCCCTTAGCGGCCCGCGGGTTACCCCGGGGCCGGTGACGCTAAGCGCCTATTTCAAGACCAGCGGTGCGCGCGGGCGGCTGGAGCTGGATCTGCTGTCGCTTGAGAATAGAGACAGCGCCAGGCTGTCCGAGGCGCAGGGCAGGGCGCCGGTTAGCGGCAGCGTGGCGCTGCCCGCGGATGCCGCGGACTGGGTCCGGGTCTCGGTAACAGTGCAGAATTCGTCGCGACTTGTCGGGATGGTGCGACTACGCGTCGCTTCGGGAACCGTGTGCGTGGACGACGTGCAATTGGAGCAGGGCGCCACGGCCACACCGTTTAACGTCAGACCCGCGGAGTGGTTACGCTTGGCCTTCGTGGGCTGCGATGAAGCGGTTCTGCCCAAATGGGTGGCTTCCGACCCAATCCCGCGGCGAATCATCATCCACAACGATTCCCGCACGCCGCTGGCGGGCAGGATCGTGTTGCGCTATGGCCCGTGGAACGCGGTGACACAACGCACCCTCGCCGCCATGGCGGCCGCGAGCCTGAAACCGGGTCAGTCCAGATCATTCCCCCTGTCCGCGCAAGGCCTGCCTCCGAACGCCTATGTCGCGTGCGTAAGCCTGGAGGGAGAAACGCCGGTCCCGTTGGACGGAGCGCGTGAATTTGATCCGCGTATACCAATCGGCGGTGAGGTCTCGAACAGCATGCTGCTTTCCCGCAGCGCGATCCGATTCGCCATCGCGCCGGAGGTTGCGCCGGCGAAAATTTTCGGCGTCGGCAACGACATGCTTTTCGAGGGGGGCGGAGGCTGGTTTGGCGGCTACACGATCAAGCAATGTGATCTGGTTCTCGCCCGGAAGCTCGGCATGAGCTGTACGCACACGGGCGGCGACGACGAGTCGGCGTTTTTATTGGCGGTGGGCGCTCTCCCAGCCGTCGTGACGTACTCGTATAGTTCAATTCCCGCCGGCAGTCCGCCGGGCAGCGGCGGTCTATTGAATCCAGGGGTGGTTGACCTGTTTAACCCCGTGGGAATGAAAGTGTTTCGGGAAACGTGCGGGGAAATAGGGCGGCAGTGCGCCCCCAATCCCTTTGTGGCCGCGGCCACAGTGGCAGGTGAACGGCCCTATCTTCACGCCGGCGTTTTTTGTGCATCCCCGTATGCCGATGAGGACTTTCGTCAATGGTGTCGAAGAAAATACGGCACTCTGGACATACTCAACGGACACTGGAGTACCAATTATGCCTCCTGGGCTGAAGTGGAACCAATTGTTTCCTATCGGTTTGTCAATCAGATCAAACAGCAAGAAGAACCGCCGGGCCCCGCGGCGATCAACCGCTTGAGGGAGCGTTGGGGCGGCTTTTCCGCGGACGTTCTCAAACGTATGCGCGCCAACCCCGGTGGCGCTATGGATTGGCTGCGCTGGCAGACGGATTCATCGTTGCGGATGTTCGCGACTTACCGCCACTGGGCGCGCAAGCATGACCACAAGACGCTCTACGGTTCGCAGCAGTCTTTTCCGGGTTTTTGCCCGCAGGTATTCATGCCGCTTGTCCGCCAGATGGACGTTACGCTGCTGGATACACAGTACACCACGGGCTTTCCACGCCCCTGGGGCACCCCGTATGAACGGATGGACATCTTGGAGATGTCCGAATCCGTGGCGCCGGACAAGCCGCTGTGGGGCATTGAGGTTTACTACCAGCCGCAGTGGCCGGCCGGCTTTATGGCCCTGCAGAACTGGGGGATGGTCGCTCATGGTATGAGCAACAACTTGGTATTCGCGTGGAAGCCCCACGTCGACGGCGCCATGGTGACCGCGCCACGC
>JAKCCC010000156.1 GCA_021838985.1 Planctomycetota bacterium | reverse complement strand
AAGTTTGAAAGTCTCGGACGCCATCGGTGGCCATTTTGTGCAGGGTCATGTGGACGCCGTCGCGGAAGTGCTGGCCGTGCGGGATGATCCGGCGGACTGGCTGATCACATTTGGCCTGCCCGCGCTCTGCCGCAGTCTGATTGTGCCGAAAGGCTCGGTGGCCTTGGACGGGGTGAGCATGACGGTGGCGAGTGTTGGCCGCGGCGAGTTTAGCGTGGCCGTCATTCCCACCACGCGCCAGAAAACCACGCTTGGTCTGCTGCGTCGCGGAATGCGGGTCAACCTGGAAACAGATATTTTAGCGCGTACGGTGGTGCATTACCTGCGGGAGCTACAGGCGGGCGAATTCCTGGCCATCCCCCAACCGACCGAGGCGGCCCCATGAACGACTATCGCCCGGTTATCGGCATCACCATGGGCGATCCGGCGGGCATCGGGGCCGAGGTGATTATCAAGGCTCTGGCCGATCCGGCGGTGCGGCGGCAGGGACGATTCCTCGTTTTCGGTTTTAATGAGCTGCTGGCGTACGCGGCCGACCTGGCGGAGATCGAACCCTTTTGGTGGCGCGACCAGCATGAGCACCTGCGACCATACGATCACGATGTGGTGGCTCTGGATTATGACGAGTATTCGTTTCTAGGCATGGACGTCAAGGCGCCGTCGAAACAGGGCGGCGCCGTGTCGATGCGTTTCGTGCTCGACGCCTTGGAGGCGGCGACCAGCCACCGCATTGACGCCATGGTCACCGCACCGATCTGCAAGGAAAGCTGGCGGCTGGCCGGCTTTGCGCACTGGCCAGGGCATACCGAGCTGCTGGCCCGCCGCACCGGGTCCAAACGCTACGCCATGATGTTCGCCGCCGAACCCCGCCGGGCGCCGGACGAATCAGGCAACGGTCTGGCCGGCGCTGCCGTCGCGCCGCTGGTGCCCGTGCACAAAGGCCTGCGCGTGGTGCTGTGCACCATTCACGAAGCGCTCTTCGATCTGCAGCACCGCTTCAAAATCGGCACCGTCTTCGATGCGATCGACCTGGCCCAGCAGGCTTTGCGCGACTGGTTCGCCATTGAGCACCCACGGGTGGCCGTGTGCGGCTTGAATCCCCACGCCGGCGAGCACGGGCAGTTTGGCGATGAAGAGAAACGCATCATTGAACCGGCCATTCTGATGGCCCGCGACCAAGGTATCGAGGTTCATGGTCCGTTCAGCGCCGACACTATTTTTTATAGAGCCGTCCAGGGGGCCTATGACGTGGTGGTGGCCATGTATCACGATCAGGGTCTGATTCCCGTGAAGCTGCTGGATTTTCAGGGCAGCGTGAATTTAACGCTCGGCCTGCCGATTATTCGCACCAGCGTGGACCATGGCACCGCGTTCGATATCGTTGGAAAGAACAAGGCGGATCCGTCGAGTATGAAAGCGGCGATAACCCTGGCTTGCCGCCTGGCCCGGCACAGTCATGTCGCGCAGCTTGGGCAGTCAACGGGGTAGCGCAGCCGGTCGGATGAAAATGCCGGTTGCCGCTGTGGATTCTGATCGTGATTGATGGCTTTCGGTCAAGATTAAGATTAGGAGCGGAATACGGGATTTTCAAGGACAGGGGTCAGGGGAAGCGGGAAGGATGAAGGCGGCTTGTCGCCCCAGCAACGCGATGGTATCGTGACGGTAACCGCGGGCGTAATTCAGCGGTAGAATGCCAGCTTCCCAAGCTGGACGTCGCCGGTTCGAATCCGGTCGCCCGCTTGCGGAGACATTACCCGAGTCTGCACCAGGCGAAACAGGCGGCGGCCTTCCCCGGCGCAGCCTATTTCAAACGGAGCGTGGAGCTTGCAGCATGGAGCCGCAGCGGACAGTCCAGGCAAAAGTGTAACCGTTCACGGGTCCCGATGGCCATTCAATATGGTCCGGAATTTTGCGGGGCGTAATCCGCGGCGGGGCGGCGGCATCGCGGCGTGTCGCCGAAGAGGGCGACTCGACAAAGCTTGCCCGCCCACGGGCGGGGCGAGTCGGCGGGGCCAGGGGGTGGCATGCCCGACTGCGACGCGGCCGGGGCTGTCGCGGCGCATGAGCCGACGTAGCGATCCGGCGCGACCCCAAGATGCCCGCATTGCTTAGTGCGTGTGATGAACTTGAAAATAATGTTCTAATCTACGGTGGAAAGGGTGCTTTGGGAGGGGGCAGGCGTGGCGCTCGCCGAGGACCTGAAGGGCGGTGCTTCGGGTTCGGTGGCGGATCCGGGGGCGTTTTGGCCCACGAGAAATTTATCGTTTGACAAAGGACTGGTCGGTACGAGTTTCGCCATACCCACAGTCGAACCCATCTGCGGTGCTGACCGAAATTAAGGCTTCATTTAGACGAAAGACTCGGAAATGGCGAGCAAATTTCGGACAGTCTTGGGATGAATATCGGGAGATCAGCGTGAGATCAGCGTGGGGTCTGCCGCCAAATTAGCATCCTGCCCTGTCGTTGGAGTTTATCCCAGCAGCGCCGGGACTTCGGGATCGGAAACACACCTGTGGCCATTTTGAAGATGGCTACAGGATAATGTTCGAGTGTCCAATCAACGGCAGGACTTCCAGCGTTCCCGCCAGGGCGTGGCGAATTCCCACCAGGGAAAACAGCATGAACACCACCCACACCAGCGCCGCCAAAAATGAACCTATGGAAGCGACCCAGACCATGAACCCGAACGCCATCAACGGCGCAAAGGCCACCATCAGGATGGCACAAACCACCCAGAAAATCACCTCGCCTAGAAACAACAGGAATCCCTGGTTGGCGTGGTGCCGGGCGAAAGGCGACTCTTTCGCCGCCAGTAGCGGCACGATCACCAGCGGCCCCATATACGCCAGGATGGCCATGGCCCGATTCGCACGCACATCCTCAGAAACTTCCGAACCGGCCTGCGGCGCCGGTGGTGGCGGTGGCGGCGGGGCGGGCGGTGGCTCCGGGGGTTTCAGTTCATAGCCCATTTCATCCGCCATGGCGAGGCTCCTTTCCGCAAAACTTGATGCGCCATTATAGGTAACATCTTGGCATGACGCCGCAAGTCTGTCCCGGCCGAGGGCGTGCCCGTATTTGCAAGGGCGAGGCACGCCAAGAAAGCACTGGGTTTCCAGTTTCGATTCTCGATGCAGGTCGGAAAACCGGGGCGCCGCCAATTCCGATGGCCGGCGGGACCAGTGGGCCGGCCTGCACCCGCGTTGGCCCGGCTGCTTCGTGCTTGCACCGCCCTACCCCTGCGATTTTCCCAAGATTATGACAACGGTCGTTAGGTTCCCATGTCGTGGCTGGCCAGGTAGCGGCGTTGGAGTGGGGTCAGGCGATCAATTTTAATGCCCATGCTTTTCAGCTTCAGGGCCGCAACCCACTCATCCACGGCCCCAGGCACCTCATGGACTTTTTTGCCCAGTTGGCGACGGTTCTGGAGCGCCCACTCGGTGGTCAGGGCCTGCACGGCAAAGCTCATATCCATGACCGAGGCCGGATGACCGTGCGCCGCGACCAGATTGATCAGCCGTCCTTCGCCCGCCACTAAAATGCGGCGGCCACTGGGCAGCGTGAACTCATCAACAAATTCGCGCACGTGGCGGCGGATTTTGCGGGCCGCCTTCTCCAGCGCCACCAAGTCCAGCTCCACATTGAAATGGCCGGAATTGCAGACCAGAGCATGGTCTTTCATCACGCGAAAATGCTCCAGGCGGATTACACTGGTGTTGCCGGTGGTCGTAATGAAGATATCGCCGAGCTTCGCTGCCTCGGCCATGGGCAACACGGAGAATCCATCCATGGCCGCTTCAATGGCCCGGACCGGGTTCACTTCGGTGACAATAGTATTGGCGCCCATGCCGCGGGCCCGCATCGCCACGCCTTTTCCGCACCAGCCGTAACCACAGACCACCACTTTCCTCCCCGCGATCAAATGATCGGTCGCCCGGATCACGCCATCGATGGTCGATTGCCCGGTGCCATAGCGGTTATCGAAAAAGTGCTTGCATTGGGCGTCATTGACGGCGATGACGGGAAATCGCAGTATCCCGGCTTTCTCCATGGCCCGCAGGCGAATCACGCCCGTGGTGGTTTCCTCCATGGAGACGACGATATGGCCCGCCAATTCCTTGCGTTTGGAATGCAGCAGGCTGACCAAGTCCGCGCCGTCGTCCATCGTAACGTCGGGTCGCGTGTCCAGCGCGGCATTCAGATGGCGGTAATAGGTGGCGCGATTTTCGCCCTTGATGGCGAAGACGGGAATGCCGAAATCTTTCACCAGTGAGGCGGCGTTATCATCCTGGGTGGACAACGGATTGCTGGCGCACAAAGCCAACTCCGCCCCGCCCGCCTGCAGCGTGCGGGCCAGGTTGGCAGTTTCGGTGGTGATATGCAGGCACGCGGCCAGGCGGAAACCCTTCAACGGCTTTTCCCGGGCGAATCGTTCCCGCACCAGCCGCAGCACGGGCATATCCTGGTCCGCCCATTCAATACGTTTGCGGCCCTCCGCGGCGAGCGATAAGTCCCGAACATCATATTTAACCATCAGAATTAACCTTTCGGAGTCAGCAGGCCCGCGATTATCGGTGGACGGTAAGCCTAAGGCAAACGAAACCTCAAAACCCGAAAGCCAGGTCCACGCGGGCGTACGGCGCCGGCGCTATTTCCGCGACGGTGGTTAGTTTTCGTACGTCAAAGCCCGTCTGGAACTCCTGTCCGAACGCGTAACCACCGGCCACCTCCAGACGGAATGACTTGAGGGGCCGCCAAGCCAGGCCGGCCTCCACCCGTTGCTGGGAGAAAAACAGCCGTTGCGTATCCGGAGCATGGGCGAGGTGAAAAGCGTTCTGGTCCTGGGCGTAATCGGCCAGCAGTTGAACCTGGTCGAACAGACGGTAATACACCGCAGCGCGACCGCTATACGGTACCGCGTAGGTGCCGAGCAATTTAAGCCGTGGCCACGGCCGCCAGATCACGGCCACGTAGGGAAGACCCACGGTCAGATGCAGCGTGGGATTGACCCGCCAAGCATAGGCGAGAATTGGCAGGGGCACATCCGGCAGAAACAGACGGTTGCCATCATAATCCAGTCCGACTATAAGCGTCCGCCGCGGATCAACGCGATATGCGCCGAGCAGATCCGCCCGGCCATAATAGGCGTCGGGATCACCGCCGACGGTGGAACCAGCGTATTCCGCCCCGCCGACGAAGGTGATTTTCCATTGCGGTGAATCCATCAGTACTTCCCCGGCGGCAACGGAGGCATCCACCAGATGCTGCGGCAGGTCGGGCGCAGTGGTGTTGAGGTTAAAATATTGCGCCGCATAACCAAGGGTCAGACCGGCCAGACTAAACGGCGCTGGGGCCGCGGCCCGGCTGAAACGAAGCCGACCGTTGAAGCTCAGGATGCTCATTTGGAAATGATGATCACCACCCTTGACGTGGCTGTCTCCGAAGAGCCGGGCATCCTGCGTGAAAACAGCCGCGGCGTGATTCGGCCAAGGCAACAGTTCCAACGCCGGTCCCGTTTCGGCATTCAGCGCCGGCCCGGCACTCAGCAGCACGAAGGCAACCGAAAAAAACAGAAGGAGAACAGACCGGGGCGCGTGGCACGTGCTCAAAGTTCCTCCACATTACTAATC
>JAKCCC010000155.1 GCA_021838985.1 Planctomycetota bacterium | reverse complement strand
AAAGACTGGCATTCCGAACGGAAATACACCACCGGCCTGCTGCTGCAAAAGGCGGCCCACGATATTGACGTGATCCATTATTTGGCCGGGGCCTACACGGTACGCGTGGTCGGCATGGGCCGCCTGAGCGTTTACAACCAGGTGACCGATCGTCGTCAGCCCAACGAACGCGGTAAGAACGGTTGGAAGATGACCAACTGGCCGCCGTTGGCCCAAAAACAATTAAGCCCGGTGATCGACGTGGAAGACCATTCCATGATGCTGATGCAGTTGGCCAGCGGAGCCCAGGCTTCCTATCAACAATGCCATTACACGCCGGATTCCCATCGCAACTACACCGTGATCGGCACCCAGGGCCGAATTGAAAACTGCGGTGATTTTTCCACCGAGGCCGCCGAGGCGGTTATTCGGATCTGGGATCGCCGGGTAGGCTACCTGGAAAATGGAACTGAGGCGGTCAGCGTACCGCCGATCTTAGGTTCGCATGGCGGAGCGGATCCGCTGATTGTGGATGATTTCCTTGGGTATTTGAAGACGGGTCGCCGTGAAGGCGCCGATCCGCTGGACGCCCGCGCCGCCGTGGCCGCCGGCTGCCTGGCCACGCAATCACTGCGGCAGGGTAATCAGCCCTTCGAGGTGCCGGCGTTTAAACCGATCCGGACTGGTCGCGCGGTGGAATTGGAATCAGCGGGCGAGCCTCAACAGACTGCTCATACGGAAATAGGCGAGTGATGACGGATCAGAAAGTTGCGGAACCGAAAGAAACGCGCTTGCCGCGGACCAACGGGCCGGCGTCCGATGCTCCAGCCTTCCCCCGGGCCGGAACCGCCGCCGGTCGAAGGTTCGGGCCGGAGGAACTCGAAGCGCTGCGCCAAGTAATGGAATCGGGAGCGCTTAACCGCAACGCCGGCGCGATCGTGCACAAATTTGAACGGGCGTTCGCGACCTATTATGGGCGCAAGCATTGCGTGATGGTCAGCAGCGGAACCGCGGCGATCCACGTGGCGCTCGGATCGCTGGGAATCAATCCCGGCGACGAAGTGATCACGAGTCCCATCACGGACATGGGAACCGTGGCACCGATCCTGTTATTGAACGCGATTCCGGTGTTCGCGGACTTGGACGAACGCACGTTTCTGATGGACCCGGCATCGATTGAGGCAAATATCACCAAACGCACGCGGGCGATCATGCCTGTTCACTTGGCGGGTTATCCGTGTGACATGGCGGCAATCAAGGCCATCGCCGCCCGGCACGGAATTCCCATTGTGGAGGACTGCTGCCAGGCTTATTGCTGCGGCTACCAAAGTCGCTGGGTGGGCCAGCTTACCGAAATCGGCTGCTTCAGCCTGAACCAGCATAAGCACATCACCTGCGGCGATGGGGGCATGATGGTCACAGATGATGACGCCCTGGCGACACGGGCGAAATTATTTGCCGACAAAGGCTGGCCGCGAGAGCAGGGCATCCGGGATTACCTGTTCCTGGCGCCGAATTACCGCGTCACCGAACTGCAGGCGGCGGTGGCGCTGGCGCAGTTGCCGAAGCTGGCCTCCGTGGTGCGCGACCGGCGGCGGATAGCCGGGCGGATATTAGCGGGTGTGGATTCCTGTGGCATTTTTGAGTGGATGCAGCCTGTGCCGGGAGCGCAGCCGTCGTACTGGTTGCTGCTGGCGCGAGCGCTCCGGAGACCACGCGACGAACTGGGAAGATTTCTCATCCAGCGGGGTGTGCCGGCGATGAACGGCTATCTCTCCGCGCCGATTTATCGCAGCACCATGCTGGCGCACATGAAGACATTTGGCGATTCCGGTTGGCCGCACCGGGCCGCGGAGATCCAGTCGCCCCGCACGTACGAATGGGGATTGTGTCCGCGCGCCGAGCGCTTGGTTGCAGAGATGTTTGTCGTGCAGATCAACGAAAATTACGGCGACGAACAGGTGGCGTATATTATAGCCGCGCTGAAAGATATGGCGGCTCGCCTCGCGTAGCTCTGGAGAAAAAAGCGATGCAATCCATTGGCATGATCGGGTCCCATTTGATCCACACGTATGCCTATGCGATGCAGTTCAACCAGCCCGATTTAGCTGCGGCCCGGCGGGCGCCTGCGGCGGCGCTACCCGAATGGCAACTGCGGATCATGGAAGCCCATGGCAGCCAGGAGCCGCTCGCGGGTGGTCGGCTGACCCACGTTTGCGGCGGCCCGGCGGGACTGTGCGAAACCATGGCGGCGGTTTTCGGGGCGCAGGTGGCGGCCAGCGCCCAGGCGGTGTGCGAGGTCTGCGATGTTATCTTGGTGCTGGATGAGGATGTGTTGTCGCGGAGTCGCCTGGCGGAGCAGGCGCTTCAAGCTGGGCGGCATGTCTTTGTGGACAAGATCGTGGCGGAAGATCCTGCTCAAGTGCGGCGGCTGATTCGCCTGGCCCAGGAGAAAGGAGTGGCGCTGGATGCTTATTCGCAATTGGGGATGGCCCGGGAATTGGAGCCGATAAGCGCGATGCCCGCCGGCGGGGTGGCGTGGGTAACGTTTCATGTAAGCCCCGCCCAGCTGCCAATTTACGCCATTCACGCCATCAGCGTCATCCAGCGGGCGTTTCCGGGGACGGTTACTAGGTATCACCCGGTTTTGAAAGAGCCGGGACGTCTGGGGGTGCTGGAAAATGATACGGGCACGCGCATCGTGCTTGCTTTAGGCGAGGATTATCCCAAGGGCGGGGTGGTGCGGGTGGAGTATTGCGTCGGGGAGCAGGTGCAATCCGTCGCTACGATTGACAAAAATGCCATGTTTCGGCGCTCGGCGCAAGCCATTCTGAATATGGCAACTGGAAAACCGACGACGTTTACATCCACCCAGCTTATTGAGGCCTCGACACTGACCACAGCGATACGCGAGGCCAAGGAATTGATCCAGCAGGAGAATCCATGATGGAAGGTAATCAGGATAGGCTGGCCATTGATGGCGGATCGCCGGTTCGCCGCAAGCCATTTGCACCCCGGTGGCCGATGGTCACGGAGGCCATGCGCCGCCGCGTGCTCGAAGTACTTGACTCCGGCAACTGGTTCCGGGGTTGCGGTGAAAATAACCGCAAGTTTGAGCAGGCCTTTGCCGCCGCCCATGACTGCCGCTTTGGCACTTGCGTAACCAACGGCACGCACTCGCTGCAGGTAGCGCTGCTGGCGTGCGGTTTGGAGGCGGGTCAGGAGGTAATCGTTCCCTCCTGGACTTTCTTTTCCACGGCGCAGGCGGTCGTCGCGGCCAATGGCGTGCCGGTATTCGCGGATATCGATCCAGCGACGTTAAACATTAACCCGGCCCATATTGAAACGCTGATAACGCGCCATACCGCGGGTATTATCCCCATTCACTTCGCGGGCCATCCCGCGGATATGGATCGGATCATGGCGATTGCCCGGCGGCATAAATTATTTGTGATTGAGGACGCGGCCCACGCCCATGGCGCCCGCTATAACAGCCGCAGGGCCGGCTCCCTGGGTAATGTCGGCTCGTTCAGTTTCCAGTTCTACAAGAACCTGACCGCTGGCGAAGGCGGGGCATTAACGACCAATGACGAATCGTTGCATGAGCGAATCCAAGCTTGGTACAACCTTGGCCACATGCCGAAGAATTATGCGCAGTATCGTCACGACTGGATGGGCGGCAATTGCCGCATGACGGAATTCCAGGCGGCCATTCTGTTGGAGTCCCTGCCCTTGCTTGACGAGCAGAACCAGCGCCGCCGGGCGAATGCGCGGCGGTTAAACGAGCTGTTGCGGTCCCTGCAGGGCATCGGCGTATTTGACCCCGTCGGAGACGTTCAGTCCAGTTGCCACGTCTATATGCTGCGCTTGGACGAAGCGCAAGCGCGCCTGGACAAGCAGCGGTTTGTGGCGGCCATCCAGGCGGAAGGCATCCCCTTGACCGTCGGTTACACCATGGGCGTGCACGAGCAGCCGGTTTTCCAGGAACTGCGTTTCGGCCCGTATACGGGATACCAACGAACCAATCCGAAACTTTCTTATCGGCATCTGGACCTTCCCGAAACTCGGCGGGCGGCGCGGGAAGTCTGCTTTCTACCGCACCGCTTCCTGGTCAACAGCGATGAAGGGGACATGGGCGACATCGCCGCCGCGGTCGAGAAAGTGCTGCGCGTCACGGAACGCTCTAGGAGATCCAATCGTGATAAACGATCCTGCACGTTGGCGAAGTGATTATCAACGCGATGGCTATCTGGTCATTGAGGACGCTTTGGACAAGCCGACCCTGGACAGGCTGCGCCGGGGGATTGAGAAAATCACCGCCGATCCGGACGGTTTCCCGCCCCACCTTAAGCGATGGCTGGACTTCGAGCGCGACTTCATTAAGCGCAAGCCGCAGTACAATGAATTGGCGGTCTCCCAGGTAGGCAACGCGGTACGGAACATCGGGGAACTGCCGCTGTTCGACCCGATGTTTGCCGAGTTGATTGTCTATCCGCCGCTGCTGGATGTCCTTCAGGTTCTCTTTGCGAGTACGGAGTTCCAGTTTTATAATTACAAATGCATCGTCAAGGCCCCGCGCGTCAGCAGCAAGTCCCAGTGGCGTCGGGACCTGCCCTATCTGGAACACTCCACGCCGAACTTGATCACCGCCATGCTCTGCTTGGACCCTATGACCGAGCGGAACGGCGCCACGGTCGTCCTGCCCGGCACGCACCGCATTGGGCACGAACCAGCGAAGCCCGGCGACAAGGATATCCCTGAAACGGATCTGCCCGCCGTGCCGCGGGTGACGGTGACCTGTCCCGCCGGCGCGGCGGTATTGTTCCATGTCAACATTATTCACGGCGGGGGAGCCAATCGTTCCGAACACCCGCGCCCTAATATCATAGGCATCTGGGCTGGTCCGGATACTTACCCCGTCACCGCATCCCGCCTGGCTTATCATGGCCTGATGCCCCGCAGCGCCGATCCCGCCCGGCAACGACAGGTACGCATGAGTTTCCCCCGACTCTTTGCGCAATCCGCGATGGATAACGCCCAAGAGGCTCGGTCAGCAATGTGTGCTAGGGAGTCCCCCCATGGCGGTTAACTTTGGCATCATCGGCTGCGGTCAGATGGTCCTGGGAGCGCACCTGCCGAATCTTAACACGATTCCCGAGGCCGAAGTCGTGGCGTTGTGCAGCCGCAGCGAAGCGTCTCGCTTGCGGGCGCGGGAACTATGCCGAAATGATGCCGTGGCGCTGTACCAGGATCCGCTGGATGTGATCCGCGACCCGAAGGTCGAGGCGGTGTTGATCGCTGTTCCCAATTATCTGCACGCCACGCTGGCCACTACGGCGCTCGAGGCCGGCAAGGCGGTATTTCTCGAAAAGCCGCTGGCGACCAACTTGGCTGATGCCCGCGCCTTGGTGCAAAAGGTGCGCGCTACCGGCGGCATCCTTCAGGTAGGTTACGAACTAAGCTATGCCAGGCTCATCCGCCACGCGAAGCAACTGGTTACGGATGGCCGTCTGGGCGATCTGACCATGCTGGGCATGACGGAGATTCGGGGGCCGATGCGACCGGGATGGCGCCAGCGGAAGGATTGGACTGGCGGCGTGATGTTGGAGAAGAACAGCCATTATCTGCACCTGTTCAATGAGTTTGCGG
>JAKCCC010000154.1 GCA_021838985.1 Planctomycetota bacterium | reverse complement strand
CGATGGGGAAATCGCCGGGCCGGCATTGACAAAACCGTCGCGCTGAAAAGCAGACACCGTTGAGCTTGGTAGCATGGCATATCTCCTTAATCCTGCCATGTTCCATTATTCCCACCGACCGGCCGCGGTCCATGGTGGAATGGATCATTGGATGTACGCCAGGACTTGACGAACCGCTCGCCCCATGTTTGACTGACGGTCTTTGGAGACACCGGCGTGAAGGCGCAAACGGATCTGCGGCACACCTGCTTTTATGACTTTCACGTCCGGCATGGCGCTAAAATGGTTGACTTTGCCGGCTGGGCGATGCCCCTGCTCTATCGGAGCATCATCGCGGAGCACCAGCACACCCGGCGCTACGCCTCCATTTTTGACGTCTCGCATATGGGGCGGCTGCATTTTTCCGGCGCCGGCGCGCCGGCGTTTCTGGAACACGTCCTGACGCGCGACTTGGCCGACACTGTAGTCGGGCAATCCCGCTACAGCCTGGTGTGCAATCCGCAGGGTGGAATCCTGGATGATGTGATTATCTCGCGTTTTGAGAAACATTGGTTGATGGTGTGCAACGCGGTCAACCGGGCCAAACTGGGGCGGTGGTTCCAGGATCAAAGCACGCGGTTCGACGTGCGGATAAAGGATGAAACGGAAAACACGGCTATGGTGGCGATACAAGGCCCCGCCGCCCTGCCCCTGCTGGATAGTCTGTTGCCCGAGCCGGCTGGCAATCTGCTTGCCTACCACTTTGCGGTTCAGCATTACCTCTTTCTGCCCTTTACTGTTTTTCGCAGCGGCTACACGGGTGAAGACGGGGTGGAGATCATCTGCTCGGCCACAGCCGCCAAAATGGCGGTGGACTTTCTGCTCCGGCACCAGGAGCAGGCCAGCTCAACCACGCTGCAGCCAGCCGGTTTGGGAGCGCGCGACACCTTGCGTTTGGAGGCGGGACTGCCGCTGTACGGCCATGAGCTTAGCGAGCTGGTCGACCCGATAGCCGCGGGGTTAGGCTGGGCGGTGGCGCAGGAAAAGAGATTCATTGGATCCGAAATCTTAAGCCGGATCAGGCGCGACGGGCCGGCCAGGCGGATGGTGGGATTGCTGGTGGACGGACCGCGAATTCCCCGCCCCGAGATGGAAATCTGGCGCCAAGGCAAGACGGCGGGGCGCATCACCAGCGGGGCGGCCAGCCCTACGCTGGGGCGTACGATTGCGCTGGCCTATCTGGATTCAGACGCCGCGGCGCCCGGCACCGCCGTCGAGGTGGACATCCGCGGGCAACGCACACCGGCGGTAGTAACACAATTGCCGTTTTATCGGCGGACGAATAAAGGAAACGACCATGGAAGCTCCCCCAGACCGGTTTTACACACCGACGCATGAATGGATTAAGCCGGACGGCGACGCGGCGCTCGTGGGGATTACCCGGTTTGCCGTGGATGAATTGACCGACGTAACGTATGTGGAATTGCCCGCGCCCGGCGCATCCCTGACCGCCGGCAAGCCGTTTGGTGAGATTGAGTCAGTCAAGACGGCGGGCGAACTCTATGCCCCGGTCTCCGGCGAAGTGATCGAAGCCAATGCGGCCGTGAAAAAGGATCCTTCGCTTATTAACCAGGACCCCTATGGAAAAGCCTGGCTGATCCGCATCAAGACCGGGCCAAACGATTATTCCGGTCTTATGACAGCGCAGCAGTATCAGGCGACCACGGCCAAGCCGTAGGGCCTGCCACAGAGCGCCGCCGGCGATCCAATGATTCGTTCCGCGTTCCCACTTGGATTCCCGGGGTGAGGAAGGCGAAGCGTGTTGCAAGCACCGCGTTTCAACGCGGTGAACGGGGGCGCACGGGGCGTCGGTTGCGCCGCTGGTCGGCGGGGGCGTGTTGGAGCCCCGGCCTGTCCCTTACACCGGGTCGCCGCCAGGAAACTTTAAGGCGACTCGACAAAACCTGCCCGCCCACTGGTCGCCGAGGAGGGCGACTCGACAAAGTCCTGCTCGCCCCCGGCGAGGCGAGCGGAGCGGGCTGAAGCCACGGGGCTTGCTACAACCGCCTTCGTTTTGGGTTCCTACTTAGCCGCGCCGCACCTTTACCCGCCGGATTTCCAGCAGAAACACCAGCGCGAATCCCACCATGGCCAGCCCCATCAGCGGCACGCGGATAAACGGGGCCAACGTAATGGCCGCCCACCAGGGCACGGATGCCACCGGTTTGGGTGTGACAGGGACCAAGGCTTCATCAACCAGGCTTTGCACATCGCGCGGCCGGGGCCGGCCGTTTAGAGGCAGCACCTGTTGCCGCGGATTAATCAGGTCCAGTTGGCGATCCGCCAGTCGCTGCATGAGCAGGGGATTGGTGTCGGCCATGGCTAAAAAGCGTCGTTCCAATGCGATTTTTTCATTGGCCAAACGCAGCGTGGCTTGCAGGTTGTTGGCTTGGCGGTGCGCGTGCTGCAGGGCGTTCCAGGCCGGGGCGATGATAATCAGGGCGACCATGGCCAGGCTCGCCAGCAGGATCAGCCAATACAACACGCCCACGCCGACCAAGAGGGGGCCAATAACAAAACGTACGTCTTGTGGATCACGGGGCATCAGCGCTGGTCCTGCCAATCCGCCCCATTGTGCCGGCCCGTAGCGATGAATACAAGTTGGTGGCTGTGCCAAATCCCACGATCAAAAAAAATCAAGGTGGTGACGGCTGGTGCGTTTGCGCCCGAAGCAGAGCCAAGTCGGCTCCCTCTATTTGCCGCTGCAGCGGATCGCCGAGAATAATCCGCTTGCGGTAGAGTTCCCGCTGCCGGGCTGCTACCGGATTGAGGATCAACATGGTTGCCAGCCGGCCCTGCGGCGTGACGAGAAATTCATACCGCTGGTGCTGATAGTAGGCCAGCGCCATAAAGACGGCTTTCCCCCGCCAGGTTCGATGCGCCGTCCAGTAAAAGTCCCCGCCGGGAAGCTGGTTTACCAGCGTCCTGCGAACCAGCGATGGGACCCCCTGCGGTCCCATCGCCCCGACGCTATGGGACGCGCCTGCGGGAACCGCAGTGCAGCCGGTCAGCACTTCCGCCAGTCCAAATATCAACAGCCCTATCACCGTGGCTGGCCCACCTGCCCATCGTATCGTCTTCATAGCCAACCTCCTCCAGAGCGCCGCGCTTCTTAGCCGGGCTAAGCCACTCCGGTGTTCCCTCATTCGATTATAGGCCCCGCCGCACCCGAAGAAAAAAACGGGCGTAACCGGGCCGGCGGGAGGGATTCATGCCGATCGGCGACAGGTTATGCACGATTTTGGCCGGGCGTGGTGCATAAGGGGTGCAAAAATTCGGGGGCTGTTCCACAAGTGCCGCCGTCGCCGCACTTTGGGAAATTGTGGAAAAGAAAAGCGCCAGATTCTTCTTGCCAACGCCTCCCGCGATCGGTTAAATCGGGTCCGAGCCGGTGCGGCCGCAGCGCGGCCCGGCTCCGGGGAACCGGGGCGGGCGGCGCGGTGCCTTCCGGACGGCCCGGGGGTGGGCCACCGTGAAAATATTTATAAAAGTACTGGTAGACATATATAATTTTACTATCCGAGAAGGAGTGGCTTATGTCCGGTGCGGCGATGGCGGAAGTGGCGGGGCCGGCGGTGGTGTCAGGCGGCGAACCGGCGCAGCGCATCAGCGCGCTGCTGCGGCAGCGCCTGGGCGCCCCCCGGTTTGAGCAATGGTTCGACGGGCAAACCCGCTGGACCCTTGAGGGGCGGCATCTGCGCATCGCCGTCGGCAACGGCTTCGCCGCCCACTGGGTGCGCCAGAAGCTGATGGCCGAGGTGCGTTCCACCGCCGAGGGGGTGTTCGGTGGCCCGCTGGAAATCACCGTGGAGGCCTCCTCCTCCGAGCCGCCCCCCTGCCGGCCGGCGGCGCCGCCGCCCGCGGCCTCCGCGGCTTGCGCCAGCGCCGGGCTGAATGGGCGTTACCGCCTCGAAGACTTCGTCGTCGGACCGGGGAATCAACTGGCTTATCACAGCGCGGTGCGCGTGGCTGAGGAGGCGCGACGCCAGTTTAATCCCCTGTTCATCCACGGTTCCTGTGGATTGGGAAAAACCCATCTGTTGCAGGGATTATGTCACCGCTATGCCGGCCGCTTCCCCCAGCAGCGCTGCCTTTATCTAACGGGTGAACAATTCACCAATGAATTCCTGGAGGCGCTCAAGGCCAACCACATGTCCCAGTTCCGCCAGCGCTTCCGCCACGCGGACCTGTTGGTGATCGATGACGCCCATTTTTTTTCCGGCAAACGACGCACCCAGGAGGAATTTCTGCATACCTTCAACCAGGTGGAAGCCCACAACCGGCAGGTGGTGTTGGCCTGCGATGCGGCGCCGCGCGATCTGGCGCAGCTTAGCGCCGCGCTGACCAGCCGCTTTGTCAGTGGCCTGGTGGTGCGGGTGGATCCACCCGATCTGCCGACCCGGCTGGAAATCCTGCGCCGTTTCGCCGAGCGGCGCGGCTGGACCGTTACTGAGACGCTTCTGCTGCAATTAGCCCAGGTCCCCACGGCCAATGTGCGTGAACTGGAAGGATTGCTGCTGCAGGCCGTCGCCCGCAGCGAGCTTGGCGGCTCTGCTTGCCCGCCACCCGCCGGCGCCTGGCGGGACCTCCAGGAGCGCCTCCGCCCACCGGCGCCGGTGGCGGTGGAACGTATCGTCCGGGTGGTAGCGGATTATTTCGCTCTGCCGCCCGTGGCCGTGACGGGTGATGGCCGCGGCCGCCTGGTGGCCGCCGCCCGCGCCGCAGCCATGTACCTGGCCCGGCGCCATACCCATTTAAGCTACCCGGATATCGGCCGGGCCATCGGTCGGAAAAGCCATTCCACCGCCATTGGCGCCTGCCGCAGGATTCAAAGCCAGCTTGAAACGGGAGCGCTGCTCGATTGGGCCACGCCGTTGGGTTCGCGGCGGCAAACCATGAGGGAAATCATCACCAATCTGACCGCACAGCTGCGCCGTCCGGGATGACCCGCGCAAATCCGAAACGCTAAACGCGGGGCGCTGCCGCGCCCAGATGGGACGGAAATTTCAGTAACCGTTTGCGGGCCGCACCTGCCCTCGCGCTTATCTGCCGATTTCCATCGAGACTATCGGGATGGCCATTGAGGTACCTCACCAGGGCGAGTCGCCCGCGAATACCGCGTAGCCCCAAGGTCGCCGTGGCGACTAAACTGCAGCGCGGAATCGGGCCTGGGCCGGTCATCGGTGATCGTGCTAAATCCCCAACCGTCTGAGGGGCGGCATCGATGCCGCTCGTGGGCTACGCCGTGGCCAAAAATTTGGCCACACCTCCGCGACTCGCCCCGCTTCATAATCCGAAGCCCAGTCGACCGGAAGGTTTTCATCGCCCCTCGTCGCCAGCGTGGCGCACTCCGCCAAGTTCCGATTCGGGCTGGCGGCCTGAAGGCATAGCAGGCCCTGCTGTGTTCCAATTCGGGCTGGCCACTTTGCGCCGGCGCCGCAGCAGCAGGGCCGCGCCACCGATGGCGAACAGCGCCACCGTCGCCGGTTCCGGCACGGGGGAGCTCGACGCAGAGACCGACTCCAGCAGTACACTGCCGTTAGAGGAATACGCCGTCAAGTAGGGGGTGGAATCGCTAAAATTACTCAGCAAAGGAAAGCTAACCGTCTGTACG
>JAKCCC010000153.1 GCA_021838985.1 Planctomycetota bacterium | reverse complement strand
CAGGTCTGCCAGGTTTGTGGTGCGGACCTCCAGGTCTGCCGGACAGCCACACTCCGTTTGGCCTGTAATGAGACATTTACTCTACGCAGCTGTTAAGGGGAGGTCTGGTTCGGTATTATGGCTGGAAAATCAGCATTTTTCCGGAGCTTTCGCCCCGGATCCCGGATAATGTACCGTCAGAGGCCGCGTTGGGCATCGATGAAAAGGCGGCAGGTCTGGAGACCTGCACCACAGAGTGCGGCGTCAGAGGCCGCGTTGGGCATAGCTTTAGGCCCGTGAACGGTTACGAAAGATTGGTCCTTAACCCCGTTGGAAAGCCCGGCCTACGGCTTCGCGCGTGGCGCTACCGCCGCCAAATCCCGGGCGGATAGGCGAATTTCGTCAATAGTCGCGTCCGAACCATAGTCAAAGAGCGTCAGATAATGGCCGTCGCCCTTGGCGGAACCTACGTTGAAATAGGGATGCCCGGCCACATGATCCCAACTGATGAAGCCTTTTTCGGTGACCGCGTCGGCCGTGGCGCCCAGCGCCGCCCGGTTCAGCGCTCCCCGCGTCAGATGTGCGGCGAAGTGCCGATATTGCGGATTGCTTAAAATCCACTCCTCCATATACACCGGGCCGCTCGTGTGGTTAACACCGCTGACATGGAATAGGACCAAATAGGTCATTCCGGCGCTTAACGGTGCGCCGTGATTGTCGTAGTAAGTTTTATTCTCCGGATAAAGCGTGATTTGCCCCACATTTGCGTCCTTATACCCTCCGGCCGCGGCATAGATTTGCAGGCGGCTATCGTAGGCTTGCGGCGCATTTTTATCGCCGATGATCACTGCCGGGATGCTGGTGGCGGTCAGCGGGGCAATATTCACCAGGTAGCCGCCATAAAGATTGGTGCTGGTCAGCAGGGCCTGCGGGGAGAGTTCCACGGACAGGCTGGTGGCCCCGCCCGTGGGATGCAGGGTCACCGCTCCGCCACTGGTTTGCAAACCGGGGAAGCTCAGGCCCGTCGCATCATAAGTGACGGTGGAACGGGTGGCATTCAGGCTGTATGTGCCCGCCAACCCCGCGGCGGCCGCCGCGGTTCCCGCGAAATTCGCGCCATTCTTTAGCGTCGGATAATGGAATTCCTCCTGCACCAGCGGCGGAGCATGCGGAGGAAGCGCCGCACCGCCCGCCGCCATCATGGCCGCCGCTAACACCGCCGCCGTACCCGCCCGACGTTTGATGGTCACCAGGCTTTCCCCGCAGCCGCTTTGATACGCTCGCATCGTAACCTCCTCTAAAAGGGGGCCAGTACTACCCGTTTCCAGGGTTGGGTTTGACGTCGCGGCGGATCTCCGATCCGTTTGCGGCGGGCCGAACAAGAGCGACTCGCTGGCAAAAGGCGGACTACCGCCGGACGGGGCATCACCACGGCGCCCCCCGTCCTTCATCCGGCCCCGCCGCCTAGGCCGGGCTGCTTGTGCGTCCCCAGACCTCTACGGCGGCGGGGTCTAACTTTTCGCCGGGCCGGAGCTTGGCGGTCACGCGCACGTACCGGCCCTGTGCCCGGAAAATCCGGGACACGAGCCAGGCCTCCCATAACCCCTGCGGGTGCATGACGTCGCCGGCGTCGACCTGGGCGAAACATCTCCCATCACGGCTGGTCGCAATGCTGAAATGCAAGACCGCCCGGGAGTGAATCCGGACCCGGTTAACTTCGTAAACCCGCCTGAGATCGAAAAGCACTACTGCCGTATCGTGTGCCATCGACACCAGTAATTTGCGGGCGCACCCCGTGCGAATCCGATAGCGGTAATTCTTCCAGCCCGGGTTGTCCGAGAGCAGCCGCGGTACCTGCGCCGGGCTCAGACGCACCTGTACATGGGCGGTGCAAATTGCCTCAAGCGGACTACCGCTGGATGCACCCGTACCCCAACGGGCCACCAGTGGATAGAGCCACTCCGGTCGGAAATTCAGCGTTTCCGGGGAAAGCGTGATGGTGATCCCGTACCGCGCCTCCTGATCCGCCGGTAGCGCTGCCGTTGTGATCTCAGAGGGCTCGGCCTGCCAGCCTTGCGGAACGGCAAGCCGCAACGTACCCGCAGGAAGGGGTCTCGCCATGGGATTCACCAATTGCACCGCGGCCTGGAAGGCCGTGCCGGGTGAGACCAGCGGCGTGGCGCCGTCCCGACCCGTTTGCCTGGTGCTGAAATCAGTGAACCCCAGCAGGGGAGGGCCGTTGCGCAGGAGGTAAATCACGCCGGCGCTGGAGATAGCCGGTAACTCGATGGTGCAGCGATTTTCCGGCCCGCCGAGCGGCTTGACCGGCAATCTTTCCAGGCTGGCGGTTTCGGCGGGGGCCCACCAGACGGCGCCCGCGGATTCCTGGAGTCGCGGCAGTTCCACCGCCAGCGCCGGAAGCGCCTGTGCGCCCGCGTTGGCCACCGTCAGAACGCAGCCGCCGACCGCATCCGCGTAGGGCTGCTCTATGCGCAATTGCCTTGCCGCGCAGGCGGAAGGGGCGTGCGCGGAGCGCGACGCCTGATACGCTGGCCGTACCCCAGCCTGCCGCAGCAATTCTTCTAGCCACATCGCAGGCGCTGCCGACGCCGTAGAGCGTAGCGTGCCCAACTGGGTATTCAGCCAGATTCCCATCCCTCGTCCGAAGCGATTTCGCGTCGCCCGGCCGGTCCCTGCCGTTACCCGGTCCGCCTGGCTACGGGGATACAGAAGTTCGGCGGTGGTCAAGCTGGCACGCACCCGACCCTCGCCAGCAACCCGGCCCCACCGCGTAGCAAAAGCAACTCGCCATCGCGAACGGAGGATATTGTTGAGATCGACGCCCCGGCGCTGGATGCCCAGGACCCCGTCCAAACCGCGATGCACGCGGTGGTGCTCATCGAAGTATCCAGCCGCGGTGTCGGCGAGCACACAGCCGCCGGACCGTACGTAGTCGGCGACGGCGGCGCACTCGTCCGCGGCCAGGTGATCCGCACCGATTAACAACAGCGCCTCGTAGCTGGCCAGGTAGCCCGGATGGAGCTTTTGGTACGGAATAACATCCACCCAATAGCCCTGCTCGCGCAGCCAGCCGAAAACGGCTATGCGGTTGTTCAGCGGGGGAGTCGGCGCCCATGAATAGTCCCGCCAGGCTGGATTCGGGGCGATCATGACGTCACGATGGGGCATCAGAATGGCCACGCGCGGTACGGCCGATCTGGGCGTGGCCTCCGTCCAAAAGCGTTCCGTCCGATGAATCATGTTAGCCCAGCGCGCCGCGTAGTACAGTTTCGGCAGCATCCGCCCCGTGGGGGTTACGAAGCCATCGGCGGCGTAGTCGCCGGTGTCCCCGACTCCGCCAAGACAAAAGTAGTTGACGGCTTTCAGCCCGTTGGACGGCAGGCGCCAATAAGTCCGTGCGAACGCCCGGCCGCTGGGGTCGCCGTCGTTGGTTTCGGAGAGGAACACCCCGTAACCCGGCGCGCCGCTTAGCGGGCGAATGCAGTGGAACACATAGTTGGGTAAGTAGCACGCCGCCTCACCGGCCTCGTACGAGTCCAACGCCATCAGCCCGCCGGAGGCCGGCCTTATTTTCTCTGCCACCAGCCCCAAGTCCACCATCGCCGCCTTGGCCACGATGGTGTCCTCGATCGTCCAGTCGCTGTTCTTCGAGACCACCGGGCGCCGCGTGGGATCCGCCGCGCGGATGGCGCTGAAGCGCTCCGCGACCACCGCGGCGTAGTTGGCCTCCTGGAAAGCATGCCAGTCCAACCACGCGGCGTAATTGGGGGACGACGCGCTGGCTAGATCGAAACTGGTGTAGTGATACAAGGTGCTGCCCGGGCCTGGACCGGGAGGCTCAGCCTGCCCGAAGGCGCTGTAGTGTTCCCCCCACGCCACGTTCAATGCCGCAACGCTGCGGTAGGTCGCGGCCAGCCACCGGCGGAAGGCTCGCTTGGCCACGGGCGAATAGTCCAGCGGCAGGTTCCACTCGTTGTCTATTCCCCAGCAGCGCACACGGTCGCTTTGCCCGTCCCAGCCCTTTAAATTCGCGGCGACGCAATTGGCGTCGCGGTCCACCAGGTAACGGCGGGTACGACGGCTGAACACAGAAGCGCCGCCGCGCGCCGCCTGGCCGTTGGCGTCCACGGCTGCAGGCAACCTCCCCCAGCGCGTCTTGAATGTGGCCAGGTCGATCTGTCCCAGAACGTAGGCGCTCCAGCAGCACACAAACCACAGACCGCTCCGGGAAGCCGCCGGCATGGCCGGGGAAGCGCCGCTCGCCCACGGAACGATGATGGTTTGCGATTCGTTGAACCCCAGAGGTATGAGGCGGTCGAACCCCTGCTCGTAGACGCCGTTCTCACCGAGCACGAAACCCAGGGGAAAGTAACCGGCTAAAGGCAGTTGGCTGGCGCCGAGGCACAAGCTTTGCGCCCCGATCGTGGCCGGTCGATCCGCGCCCCCTCTCCGCCCGGCCCGCGCGCAACCGCCTAGCAGCCCGGCCATTGCCGCTGCCCCCGGCCCCGCCCGTCCCGAAAACGCGGCCCGGCCGAGCACGCCCGCCGCGGCCGCCAGGAAGCGACGACGATCGAGACCCGCTGCTTGGGCCACGTTCACCATGCCGCGCCCTGCGCCGCAGTCGTGGGGTTTACCGTGCGGATGGGCGTCATACAAATATCAAAGGGCGCGGACCGCGGCCGCAACTCCGGCGTGGGCAGCTCGCCCGCCCCGGACATTCCCACCTCATTGGTATCCGTGGTTCCGTTGACCACCCCCGTGGCCGTGGTGTAAGTGAAGATATTGTCACCATTCTGGCCCACGTACGGTGAGGTTTCCCAAGTCACATGGTCATCGCCAAAGCCTACATTTTCCCCGTCACCGGCATGATTGCCGGAATTATAAATATACGGGCCGTAAGTGTTGGCCGTCGGCAGCGTGGTGGTAATGCGCTGAAACACGCCCGTGTCGCTGCTGGTGTCCGCCGGGGCCATATCGCTGACCAACGGAACCTGGCTGTTCGCGCCCGAAGTGGTCCACCAGTCGCCCGGAGCGGTATCAATCCACTGGGTGCCTCCGATCCAGGGCCACGGGAAGGCGATGGAATAACTGGCGCCTTGCCCCGGACCATCCCAGACACTGTAATTGTACTCGCCCACCGAGGCGGTATTAACAGCGCCGAAATTGGGCAGGTAGTATCCGGGCGGAATGGTCTGGCTTCCCTGGGAGACCGCGGTGTCAGTGGGGTTGGACTCAAGTGAGGGACCCACCGCCAGTGGATCGGAGGGGCAAATGAAACTGGCCGGCGTGGTGTAACCCTCCAGCACCGGAATCCACATGCTGGGCCACACATCCGGCCCGCCCCAGGCACCCGGGGGATTGCTGCCCACCCAACGGTACCAGGACTGCACCATCTCCGGCGCAGTGGCAGCCGGCGCATTATCTGCCCAGACGTTGTTGAGATACATCGAGTTGTAGCCGGTTGAATTGGGCCAGTAGGTGAGCATTCCCATAACCGGGAAAGTGCCGTTATTCGACTGAGCATACGTCACCATGGACTGGATGATCCCGCGGATGTTAGCCATACAGACGGCCCGGTTGGCCAGTTCCCGGGCTTTGGCCAAGGCGGGCAGCAGAATGGAAACAAGGATCGCAATGATCGAGATCACCACCAGCAACTCGATC
>JAKCCC010000152.1 GCA_021838985.1 Planctomycetota bacterium | reverse complement strand
CGGCCAAATGCAGGTGAACTTCGCTTAAGCCAGCCGGCGTGCGGCTGAAACTGCAGCGTTTGAACGCCTCGCCCGCGGTGCTCACGCCGACGGACTCACCAGCCGTCGCCGCCGCGGCGGAAGCCTTGGAAATTGGTTTCGGCCAAAAGCCGGTTTTCACCCGTGAAGGCGGAACGGTGCCGGTGGTAAGCAGCTTCAAAAAACTTTTGAATGTGGATTCCGTGTTGATTGGTTTCGGTCTGCCTGACGACAACCTGCATGCGCCGAATGAAAAATTCGACCTCGCCAGCCTGTATGGGGGGATGCGCACCGCGGCGGCGTTGTATGATCGGTTGGGTCGGATTTTAAGCAACGGGCGCAGCGGATAAATAGCGGCGGCGACTCCAGTCGCCGCTCGGACCTGGCCCGGCGGGGCGCCCAGGTGGGGTGCTAATGCGGTTTCCAGAGAGGAAGTTTCGCCCGGCGAGCGGATCAGGTTGCAGCGCAGGCACGGACGGTAGCAGACCTGGTCCCGAAGCCATGGCCCACAACTTATTCCGCCAGTTACGGTACTTCGGACCGTGCCTGCCACCCCGGTCGCGGAGCAGGGTGGCTCTGCCGCGGCCGGGCATCCGGCCATCTTCGGGGGGTTATATGAAGCCGCGGGTGCTGTTGGTGCTGAAGGCCTCGCCAGATCCGGTAATGCAGGAACGGCTTGAAGACCTGGGTTTTTTCCGTAACGTCAACGGTCGCGGCGGATGGCGGCGTTTCTGCGATCCAGCCGAAGCGGCGCGCCTGCTGGAATGGCTTAAACAGCGGCGGTTTTCGGCACAAGTGATCAGCCCCGCGCCAGGCCGTGGCCAACGGCGACGGTATCCGTGTCTAAGCGCCGGCCTGGTGCGAACCGACGGCGGGGGACCCGCGGCCTGCGCCTTATGCGGCGCCGCCAATGTGCCGTGCCGTAAATGGATCGAAGGCGACGACACGGACAGCATCCAATATCCCGGTGCGCCGGGATTCTATATGTGTGGCCGCTGCGTTCGCGAACGTATGCAGCCGCATCCGCGTTTCTACGCCCCGGCGGACGACTGTTTGTGAGCCGCGATGCGCATTATTGCCGGTGAATTTCGCGGTCGCGAATTGCTCGGGCCAAAATCGAACCGGACCCGGCCCATCACGGATCGCGCCAAGCAGTCGCTTTTCGACGCCCTGACCGTCGCGATGCCATTGGCCGGGGTCCTGGTGCTGGATTGTTTCTGTGGCACCGGGAGTCTGGGGCTGGAAAGCCTTTCGCGCGGGGCCGCGCGGGCGGTCTTCGTCGAGCGCGACCGTGGCGCCCTGGACGGCCTACGCAACAATATCAACCGGTTGTGCGTTGTTCCCAGGTGCCGGGTGTTGCCCTTGGACGCCTACCGCCTGCCCGCGGCGCTGCAAGCCGCCGGTGCGGTGGCGGGGCGCTTCGATCTGGCGTTCGTGGACCCGCCGTATGCGCATTGGCAAAGCCCGGGCCAGCACGCTAAGGTCCGAGCGCTGCTCGTCGCGTTGGCCGGTGCCTGGATGGCGCCGCATGGCCTGATTATCCTGCGCCATCCCGCCGCCGCACCTTGGGATGCGGTGGAATCAGGCCTTCGGATGGTCCGGCAGTTACAATATGGCTCCATGGGCCTGACCTGGCTGCGTGGGCCAGATCCAAATTGAACGTTTATATGTGCGCCTTCCAATATCGCTTTTTTCAACCGGCCCAGGCGGCGCAACTACGCCGGATGGAGGTAACCGTGCGCGGGGTGGTGGAAGGCGTATTCGCGGGTCTGCACAAAAGTCCGCACAAGGGTTTCTCCATCGAATTCGCCGAGCACCGCGAATATGTCCCCGGCGACGAAATTAAACACCTGGACTGGACGGTGCTCGGCAAAACGGACCGTTATTACATCAAACAGTACGAACAGGAAACCAATCTACGGGCGACGATTTGTCTGGACGCCTCAGCTTCCATGCGCTTCGGCGCCGTCGCGGCGGGCGCCAACCGGCCGGCGGCGGTAAGCAAATTTGAATACGCCGCGGTGCTGGCGGCTTCGCTGGCCTATCTGCTGTCCACCCAGCAAGATCTCGTGGGGCTGATAGCCTTTGACGACGCGATTCGCCTGGAGATCCCGCAAGGCAACGGGCCGGCGCATCTGGATCGCATCTTTGTGAGTCTGGAGAAGCTTTCCCCCGGCCGCCGCACCGATGTCTCCGGAACCCTGCATCTGCTGGCCAACAAGATTGCGCGCCGCGGTCTGGTCATTCTGATCAGTGATCTGTTTGAGGATCTCGAAAAACTCACCACGGCCCTGGAACATCTGCGGCACGCTCGGCATCAGGTGGTGCTGATTCATGTCTTGGACCGCGGTGAGATTGAACTGGACTACAGCACCCCGGTCATGTTCCAGGATATGGAAGATGGTTCGCGCCTGCAGATTGATCCAAAATTGATTCGAACCGAATACCGCCGGGAGGTGCAGGCGTTCCTGGACCTGCTGAAGCTCAAGTGCGGACAGGCGCGGATCGACTATATCCCGGCGTTTACCGATGTGCCGTGGGACGCGCAGATCCGGGAAATGCTGCGGCGGACCGGCCGGCGGTAAGACTTTTGAGCTCAGGCTCATCGCGCCACGGTGGCCTCGGGCGCACACGATATAAACGCAGAGGCCACCGAAATTCACAGGGGAACCGTGGAAGGTTACGCATGGAATTTTGCCCGCCCCTGGCGGCGCTGAACTTTTCCAGCCCTTTGATGCTGCTGGGCCTCTCCGCGGCGGCCATCCCCGTGGTGTTGCATTTACTTAACCGTCTGCGTTCACCCGTGGTGCCGTTCTCCACGCTGCGCTTTCTGCGCAACACCGCTCAAAAGACCGCGCGGCGCCGCCATCTCGAAAATATTCTGCTGCTGTTGTTGCGCATGGCGGTATTCGCCCTGCTGGCGATGGCGGTGGCGGGGCCATTGGTGCGGGGCGGCTCGCCGGAGTTGGCCTATGGCCTGATCGGGCTGCTGCTGGCAGGTGTGCTGCTGATGGTGATTCCCGGGGTGTGGCTTTTTCAAGGCGCGCGGAAGGCGCCGCCGCCCCGGCCGGACCAGCGGAAAAATGGGGCGTCCAGCCGGCCCGCGGAGACGCGGCGCGATGCGGCGGGGGGAAGCGTCCGACCGCGCCGCGGCAGGTTCCCGTCCACTGCGGCGATGCTGGCGCTGATGATACTTGGCCTGCTGGGCGCTGCCGGTTCGTTCTTCGGGCTAAGCAGCAATTGGCTGTTTGCCGCCACCGGCGGCCCTTATGACGGCAGTTCCACAGCCGCTGTGATTATCCTTGATAATTCGCAGTCCATGCTCGCCCGCGCCGGGGCGGTCACGCGCCTAGCGCGCGCCGTTCAGCAGACCCGCGCGCTGCTGAATACCGTTCTACAACCGGCCCAGATGACAGTCCTGTTGACCAACCCCGGCCCCGGTCCGCGCACCAATGCCCTCAGCGCCGGGCGTATCGCCGTGCTCGGCCGGTTGGACCACATGATCGCCGCGGGAAGCGCGGCCAGCGTTGGGCAGGCGTGGCCCATGGCCAGGTTGATCACCCAGGCGGTACGCTTGCTGCACCGCTCCGGCGAGGTGAACCAGATGCTGGTGATCGTGTCCGACTTCGCCGGTCCGGCGGCGTCCGATGCCGGAATGTTCCATGCCCTCAAGGCGCATCGGCGCATTCAACTGGTGCTGATGCCACAGGCCCACGGCAGCATCCCGGATGATGTCGGCATTGCCAAGTTCCAAATCGTTCGCGGGCAGGCGGTGGTCGGCAGTCGACTGACGTTCCGCGCCACGGTGCTCAACAATGGTCAAACGGCTGTAGCGCCCCGTTTTGCCCTGAAGGTCGATGGTATGCCGGTGAAGCAGTCCGTCGTGCAGGCGCGTTTGACGCCGGTCGGGACCATCGGTCGCCGGCGACGAATTCGCCTGCACTATCAGTTGGTCACGGCCGGCTATCACCGGTTCACCCTCGCCCAGGTCGGTCCCGCGGACGCGCTGCCGTGGGCCGATCGTCGCGCGCTGGTGCTGCGTGTGGCGCGGCGGGTCAAGACCCTGGTGGTAGGCAATCAGGCTGACGCGGCAGGCCCGGATTCCGCCGCGTTTTACGTGCAGACGGCCTTGGCGCCATTCGGCGCCGCGCCGTCGTCAGAAGCGACACCGTCGCGGCGCGGGAAAATGGGACGAGCCAGCCGCTCGCTTTGGAGCATCCAGCCAACGTACATTTTTTCCCGCCAACTGCGGCGTTTGCCCTTGGAAAAGTTCAGGGCCATTTTTATTTGCGATGTGCCGCGCCTCGCCGCCGTAGCGGTAGCTCGTTTAACGCAATTTGTGCAAGGCGGAGGCCGGCTCTGCTGGCTGCTCGGACCGGCGGTGGATCCGGCGGCGTACAATGCCCAACTGGCGGGCCCGGCACCGATCTTTCCCGGCCAGCTGCTGGAACCAGCGCAGAGCGTCAGCGGGCAGCCGATAGATTGGGTGAACTTGAAAAGCCATGTTTTCGCCGGTCTGTTCAAAAATCAAGCGCCGTTTCGGCGGATCATCGTGGTAGGTCGGTGGAAGCTGCAAGCCAGCGCCTCCGCATCGGAAACGGTGCTAGGCCGCCTACCAAACCAAGCCGCAATTTTGGTCGCCCAGTCCGTCGGCCAGGGACGGGTTTATACCTTTCTGACCGCCCCGGCCGGAGGGTGGACCAATTGGGCCGCCACCACGTCATTCTTGCCGATCATCGTGCGCATCGCCCTGGGAACCGCCGCAGGCTCGCGTCAGAACAGCTATGAACCCCAACAACAAGTGTGTCTAATGCGTCCGGGCGTGCCTTCCCGGGAGAGTCTTAATATCCAGCTGCCCGGCCGCGGCGCCGCCCCCATCAACATCCGCCCCACGCGCGGCCCGGGCGGCCGCCCGCAGTGGTTATTCGACCATACCTACCGTGCGGGCCTTTACCATTGGTGGAGTTTTGATCATCGTTTTAGTGGTGAGTTCGTGGTTAATGAGCCAGCGGCGGAAGTTGACCTGCATGCCGTTGCGGCCCATCTGCTGGCCCGGGAAGCCACAACCCGGAAGCCGGTGTTGATCGCCGCCAGCGCCCGCCGTCTGGCGGGACTGCTGGCCAAGAGCAGTCGCGGCAGCTCGCTGATGCCCGGGGTGCTGGCGTTGGTGTTGATCTTGGCGGTTATGGAAGCTCTACTGGCCAATCGTTATCAGCCGGTACGCCCCGCGGCCATGGCTCAGCCGAGTTCCAACCGCGGCGGCGATATTCCGGCGCGGCAGGCGCTGGCCGCCTGGGCCGGCCCCACTGTGGATACGGACAGCCGTTCTAAACCCTGATACCCCCAGGCGGGAAGCCCTGCTCCGCTCTGCGGATGCCGGCACGTGCATGACAGATTATGCGGCATACTTCGGGGGTGTGCCCGATTTGCGCCCGGCGATGGCCAGGCTCGAGGGCATCCGCGGAGCGCAGCTGGCGGTATTCCCGTCGGCGTTGCACCGCACCCCTATATCACAATCTCCGTGTTTCTTCGCGCGGCGCGAAGATTTTATTCGGCACCAGAACGTCCTTTTATCCGGCGGAGCGCTACCCCCGGCAAGCCGGGGGCTATCTATTTTGGTTGCGGCTTCGCTGCGCTGAGAAAGCCCCGCGTTT
>JAKCCC010000151.1 GCA_021838985.1 Planctomycetota bacterium | reverse complement strand
CGTGTCGATAACTATGGTTTGCGGGCGTGCATGGAAAAATCGGCCTATAACGCATCGTTCGGCGTGTTGGTGACGCTGGCGGATGAACCTACGGCGGACGATCCGCGTATTGTTTCCTTGCCGTTGTCAACCTTGCTGTTGATGCGTTAGCGCCGTTTCCCGCGGGAGGGTTGCACGCGGGAAGCCTGAAGGGTAACCGTTCACGGGCTGTACCGGACCCCGCGCTTACGCTTGGGGCTATGAGGTATCTCACCGAGGCGAGTCGCCCGCGGCGACCCGCGGCATTTATTTCATGGCCCGGGGGTCGGCGTGGGCGACTAAACTGCAGCGGCGGGTGAGGGCCGCGCCAATCGCCGCGGCCCGTGAACGGTTACCCTGAAGGCGGCCATTCGGCCTTATGCTCCGATAATTTTGAACAGCACGCGTTGGGGCCGGCGGCCGAAAGCTATTTCACCGGGTCGCCGCGGGCAAATCGGTACGGCGAGCTGAAGCCATCACCGAGCTGAAGCCATCACCGGGCTGAAGCCATCACCGGGCTGAAGCCCGGTGCTTGGGGTTCGGCGGCGGGTCCGGGGCTATTTCGCCGACCAGGAATTTATCGATTGACCAAGCGCCAGGATATAAGAGCATCATGGCGCGCCGTGAACTGGTCCGGCCTAATGCAGCGTGCCGAGGAGTTTAACGCGCAGCTGCCAGCGATTCGTCTGATTGCAGCGCTGGGCCAACCGCAGTCGCACGATCCTTCGTGTACTCAGCAAGTCCGCTTCGATGGCATCAAGGTCCCAACGGACTATCCGCAGCTTGCCCCCAGCGATCCGCTTTACCAGGCCACGCTCACCGGAGACCGGCCCCTCATACGTTAGATAAAGCAGGCGATGAGGCGGAAGCGCTTCCACCAGGGTACTGAAGGCCCGTCGGGGGTTGGTGAACCATCGTCGCGGATCGGTTGGAATTCGCCACGTGGCGGCGCGGAGACTTCCGGCAGGCGCCAGAAGGAGGTCCCAATGCAGCCCCACCGATCGCCCCGCGTAAGGTGACGCTACCTTACCGGCTCCCGGGGTGTGCCGCAGGATGGCGAAACGACCCAATGCCAGGCTGGAGGAACGGTGGGGGGGGGCGTTTGCCCGGCCTGAGCGGGCAACACCTTTGGCCTTCTTACTTCGCACCCGTGCGCCTGTCAAAAGTTCTTCCTTATTTTTTACTTTTTCCTTCGCAGCCGCGCTCTTGCCAAACCATATTTCAATGATACCATCAAGCAGTGCCGTAGGTTTTAGGGATCTGGTTTGAGGATACGGGTTCGAGGCTGCAAGGTCCTGGGATTTAGGTTTCCATTCGGGAAAGTTGGGAGTCTGGTATGAAAACTCAAGGCGTAATTGGATGCGGAAAGGTGCGTGGGTTGGCCATGCTCGCGGCGGCGGGGATCCTGGCGTTTTTGGCCGGTTGCCAATCACCGGCCATGCAACTGCGCAACCAGGGGCTGAGCCTTTACCACCAGGGACGGTATCAGGCGGCGTTGAATAAATTCCATGCCGCACTGCAATACAACCAATCCGAGCCGCGTGGCAACTATTACGCTGGCGCCGCCGATTTTATGCTCGGCCGATACGAGCAGGCGGTGTACCACTACAAACTGGCCTGGCAGGTGGATCCGAATTACGGCAATGTGAAGAGCGCCATGGCCGAGGCTCTGATTAAAGAAGGCAAATCCAACGAAGCCATGAATTTTCTGGAACACGATGCCGCGTTGACCGGGCGCGTCACCGGGCGGCTGCGCGTGGCGCGCTTCTATGCGCGGCTGGGAGACTTGGACGACGCCCGCGTGAATTACATGAAGGCCGCCGTGATGGCGCAGCAAAATCCGGCGGTTCTGGTGCAGGTGGGGAAATTCTTCGATCGTCTGGGCCAAAAACCGCGGGCCGCGAGGTATTACGAGCAGGCCTACCGGGATGATCCATCTTATCCCGGGCTGGTTCCGATGATGCTCCACGATGGCGTTACGATTTCTGACGCGTTGCTGAGTCCTCCACTACCCGCTCCGGCGCCGGTGCCGGGAAAGTAGGTTTCAGGTTTTAGGTGGCAGGGGTTAGGGGATGGGCGCGGAGAAAGAAGCCAACCGCAACCGGAGGTGTAGAACCTGGAACCTGTGAGCAAGCCCTGATCGTTGCAAATGATTGAATCCGTAAGTCGTCGCTTTCTTGAGATGGTGGATCCGCAGCGCGACAGCCTGTACGCGCTGGCGCAATCCGCGGGGGGAGGGGCGGCGAAAGCCGAACTGATCCTGCAACGGGCGGTGCGGCAAGCGTACCGCGCTTATGCCGCCGGGACCTGTACGGATGAGCACTTGGGGGCCCGGTTGGCGCAGCTGATTCAAGAAGCCGGGCCCGCTCCCCAGTCCGCGGCTGACCGCTCCGCGGCGCGGAACAATACGGAGGCGCTGGAGAAGTCCCCGCACGCCCCTGACTCGGCCGGCGGCGCGGCCGCGCCGGCAACCGCATCGACCGCCATGCCCGCGGATACTTGGGCGCGCCTTGCGGCCGCGGTGCAAATTGAGGCGGCGCGCCTCGGTGGCGCCGCGGAACAATCCATGCTCGCCTATGACCCCCTGCTGGCGCCGCAGAAACGGTCGGCGCCGGGTGAAGATCCCATGGAGGGCCTGAATTTATCACCTTGGTCGCGCTTTGTGATCGCCACCGCCATTGTGCTGATCATCGGCATTGTCGCGACCATCATGTTGACCAGCCATGCGCGGCAGGAGCCAGCCCCGGGCCCCGGGCCGCCCGCCGCCGCGGCAACCCATCCTGCGCCATCGGCCGCGGCGGCCAAACCGAAGGCGATGAAAATCCACTAACCGTTCGTTGCTTTAACCAGCGATTACCCATCGTTTTCGCAAATTTAACGCGGGGAGTTTGTGCCGGTATGTCCCGAAGGGTCGGAGTTGAAAATCCGTATCGTTTTTCCTCAAGGCCCCCGAGTCCCGCGAGAATTTTCCCTGGCAGGCCCCATGGAAAACAGCCGCCGCGGCGGGCCGCGCTGGCCCACCATCCATTAGAATCTCCAGACCGGGCGCCAGGTTTTTGCGCGTAGCGCGCCGGCGGGGCTATTTCATTTAAAAGCTGTGGAATCCGTCGGATCTGTGGTTTTAGAGTTGCGGTCCATCCGCGGGGCGGGGTAATCTGGGGACATCCGATGCCGACCGGAGCGAAGGCCTGTGGAAGCGCCACGTTTTTACGTTGAAAACCTGACGGCCCCGCGGTGTCGCCTCTCCGCCGAGGAGGCCCACCATGCCCGGCACGTGTTACGCACCCGCCCCGAGGATCCGTTGATCGTCTTTGACGGTCGCGGTGGTTGGGCGGCGGGAACGATGCAGCTTCAGGGCGCCGAGGTTTTCTGCGCCTTGAGCGAAGCGCCGCATCAGGATCCGCCGCCCCGGCTGGACTGGATTTTAGCCTCCGCTGTTCCGAAGGGGCAGCGGGCTTCCACACTGGTAGAACAGGCCAGCCAGCTGGGCGTTCCGCGCCTGCTGTGGCTGGAATGCGCGCACAGTGTGGTGCGGCCGCAGGCGGAGGGGGAAAAGATGCGCTCCTGGCGCCGGACTGCGATCGAGGCCGCCAAACAATGCGGTCGGAACTTCGTTTTGGCACTCGACGGCCCCATCCCGCTGGAGCAACTTCTGGAACATCCGGCATATGGCGCCCGAGATGTGCTTTGGGCGGATCAAGCGGCCGCCCAGTCGCTGTGGACGTGGTTGGACCGGCATGTGCTGGCCGTAGCCGCCGCTTCCTCCGCGCCGCTTCCGGGACCGGTTATACTGATCGGGCCGGAAGGGGATTTCAGCCCCCGCGAACGGGATCTGCTACGCAGCACGCGCCGGGCCCGGCCCGTGCGCCTGGCCGAACATAACTTGCGGGTGGAGACGGCGGCCCTGGCCTGTGCCGCCCTGCTGGCCGCGGTGGGGGATAGGGTCGCGCCGGCCCCGGGTGTGAACCCGGTGGCTTAAATGCAGGATCGTCCTCCGCGCGACAGACGGGCCGCCGGCCGGCCCGGCCTGGAAAAAAAAGGCGGACGGGACGCGGCGGGCGGCCGCCGGCGATACGCATAAGTTTAATCAACATGCTTGCATATATCGTTAAACGCGTATTGCTGATGATTCCCACCCTGCTGGGCATGACCTTTTTGCTGTTCGCCGTGGTCCGTTTCGCCCCGGGCCTGACCACCAGCGGCGGACAAATGAACGCGGGCCTGCTGCAATCCAAGCAGGCCCAGGCCCAGGAAAGCCGCTATCTCGCCCGCCGGCTGCACCTGGTGAATCGGCGCGGCCAGCCCATTGCGCTGCCCCTGCAATATCTGCTGTGGCTGCGCGACACCGTGACCGGCCGCTTCGGCACTTCCCTGGAGTACGATGAGCCGGTGCTGACGCTGATCCGCCAGCGTCTGCCGGTGACGCTGGCGCTGAATCTCATTTCCCTGGTGGTGGTGTATGGAGTGGCGATTCCCGGTGGTTTGCTGGCCGCGGTGCAGCGCGGCCGGTGGTTTGACCGGGGGTTCAACTTCACGGCCCTGGCCCTGTTTTCCCTGCCCCTGATCTGGGTGGGATCGATGGCTGTCGGGTTTCTGGCGAATCCGCAATATCTGGACTGGTTTCCGGCCGCGGGCATTCATTCGACGAACACTTCCGGCCTGACTTTCTTCCAATATCTGGGCGATTATTTCTGGCATGTGGCGCTGCCGGTCGTGTGCTTAAGCTATGGAAGTTTCGCGTTCCTGGCGCAGCAGGTGCAGTCCGCCATGCTGGAAAACCTGCGTCAGGATTACACCCGGACCGCCCGGGCCAAGGGCCTGCGGGAAGCCACGGTGATCCTCCGGCATGTTTTTCGCAACAGCCTGCTGCCGCTGCTGACCATTTCCGCCGCGATCCTGCCGGGCATGCTGGGCGGATCGGTGATCGTGGAGACCATTTTTTCCATTCCCGGAATGGGCCAGTTGGCGTATTCGGCCATTCTGGCCCGGGATTTGCCGGTGATTCAGGACGTCGGTCTGATCGTCTCGGCGCTGACGTTGATTTCATATTTGATCACCGATATATGTTACGCTATCGCCGACCCGCGGGTGTCGTACGCCTGAGCCCTTTTCACTTTTCAGTCCCGGCGCGGGGCGGCGCGGCGGCGGCAGCGGTTGGGGACGGGGGCTTGGCGCAGACGGTGGAATGGTTGAAAATACAGCTTAGCTCACCGCCGGTGGCGGCCGTGGAGAGATGGCTGAGCGGCTGAAGGCGCCGGTTTCGAAAACCGGTTCGTGCGCAAGTGCGACGTGGGTTCGAATCCCACTCTCTCCGTTTCCTGGATCGCCCCTGGGTCGTCAGTGGCCAGGCCACGGGCGCTTGCCATTTCAGGGCGGTCCCGGAGAACGGCAGCTTGTAGCGCGGTGTGCGGCGCTTTGGAGCGGTGGGTTTTCCGGAGGTTCCGCTCCGGGAAGGTAGGTTTCGTTTCGGGTCGGCCGTGTCGTCGTCTACCTGCGCGGCCGGGTGGGGTATTGACGTTATCACGAAAATCACCAGCGGCATGAGATCCGTGGCGGTGTCGACCAACGGGCCGTGGGTGAGCGCACGGCCCGGATCAACGTGCAGATTGGGACGCAGACGCCAAACGCCGGATGCTGGAGGCCACGGGCCGGGCGCTGATCGCTGG
>JAKCCC010000150.1 GCA_021838985.1 Planctomycetota bacterium | reverse complement strand
TGGCCCCTTGGGCCACTGCGAATACGGAAAGTTTTCGAACCGTATTGCGGGAATGGCAGTTCGGACACGCCGCTTTCTCCGCATCCGGCTGCATACCGCGTGACAAATGTTCGAATGTTCGGCCGCACCCTTTGCACTCAAATTCATAGATTGGCATTTGCTTAATCTCCTAAACCCGCATCTAATCATAGCGGTCTTTTGAGTCCGTGTCAAAACTTTACACGGCTATTGGTGATCCATTCCAGAGGCCAAACCAGCTCGCATCTGGCCCGGAAAAGCGGCGGGACGCCGCTTCTACTTTGGCGAACGGTACGTCTTAATAAGAGCCGTGTGTAGGATAACGCCGTCCGGAGGCGAGTCACCGCCGCGCTGCTTCCGCGGCAATCCCGGAGGCGGTGGAGCGCTCGGGCGCCAACCGCCGGCGCCACTGTGAGCCGGACGGTGTATCTTTGACTTCTACGCCAAGCGCCGTCAGGTTCGCACGAAGCCGATCCGCCGTGGCGAAATCTTTTCGCTGCCGGGCTTCGTCCCGCTGCCGCAGCAGGTTCTCCACGTTGGCGCGGGTGTCCTGCGCCAACGGCCGCAACGGCGCGAATATCACGCCCAGCACATGATCCACCTGACGCAACGCCGCCAGCGACGACCGGGCCTCGCCCGCGGTGAACTTTGTCCGCTTAAACCGTGGGGCCGCCCAGGTAAACAGGGCGGCCAGCGCCGCGGACGTGTTCAGATCATCATCCAGCGCGTTTTGAAATTCCGCCAGCATGTCGGCGTCCGCCGGTTCCAGGCAGGCCGCGCTGGGACCAGCTTCGGGTCCAGCCGGTCCGGTTTCGCCCGCGCCCCCGGCGGCGCCAACGGCGTCGCCAAGCTTCTCGACCAGATCGCGCAGCGAACCAATGGCGCCGGCGGTTTCATGGAGACTTTGCAGGGTGAAATTAAGCGTCTCCCGGTAACGGGTGCGGATCAGCGCCAGGCGAATCACCAGCGGATCGAACCCTTTTTCCATCAGGTCCCGGATGGTGAAAAAATTGCCTTTGGATTTGGACATTTTTTCGCCTTCCACCATCAGATGCCGGGCGTGCATCCAGAGGCGCACGAAAGGCCGGCCGGTGGCCCCTTCCGACTGGGCTATTTCGCATTCGTGATGGGGAAAGATGTTATCTTCGCCGCCGGTATGGATATCCAGCGATTCGCCCAGGATCTCCATGGCCATGGAACTGCATTCCACGTGCCAACCAGGGTAGCCTTCACCCCAGGGCGAAGGCCATCGCATCAGGTGATGGCGATCCGGCTTCCAGAGAAAAAAATCAGCGGGATGGCGTTTCGCGGCGGATTCGTTGGTGCGCCCGCCGGCTCCATGCGAAAGCTGTTCCACCGAGTTGCCCGACAGCCGACCATAGGCGGCGAAACTGCCCACATCGTAGTAGACGACTCCATCGGAGCCGATATAGGCGTGGCTGCGGACCAGCAGTTGCTGGATCAGTTCGATGAACTGGCCGATGTGCCGCGTAGGCCGGGGCATGATGCGCTCCTGGGCCGCCGCGCCGCCGGCGCGATCGTAGTCGGCCACGACGGCCAGGCCGAGGCGGCGCGCATCCTCCAGGAACGCCCGCACGAAAAAATCCGCTACCTGGCCGGGATCGTTCGGATTCTCCACCAGCGCCGCGCCGGACTTCTTGCTCTGTTTCATTTTTTCCACCGCCAGTTCCAGCTTGTCACGGCCTGCGCCGTCGGCGGTTTGGTCCTCCGTCATGTGGCCGACATCGGTCATATTCATCACCTGCCGCACCGTGGCGCCGTGCCACTCCAGATGGCGGCGCAATACGTCGGCAAAAAGGAAAGAGCGGAAGTTTCCGATGTGCGCATAGTCATACACGGTTGGTCCGCAGGTATACATGCGAATTTGGGCGCCGCGCAGCGGAGCCTGGGCCGCGGGGCCAGGCGTCTGGGGTGCGAAATCTTCCTGTTGATGGGTCAGGCTGTTGTAAAAGCGTACGGTCATCGCGGATACGTTCCCGCCTTTCCTCTGGATGGGTCATTGTATGGCGGTTGCCGCCAATGGAAAACCCCGCCGTTTCCCGGTATGCTTTGGGCGAAGTGGAAGCGGCGGCGCGCCACTTTCGTCACCCACCAGCGGCGAGACGCCGCTTCCATAAAGTGCCGTACCCGCAAAAATGACCGGAATGGGTTTCCCATGAAAATTCAAGCCCGCGATAAATTGGTTTTGATCGGCGACTCGATCACGGATTGCGGCCGAGCGCGGCCGGTGGGCGAAGGCCATGGACTTGGCACCGGCTACGTCGCCCTGGTCGACGCCCTGCTGGCGACCGGCGATCCATTGCGGCGGATCCGGGTGGTGAATATGGGCTGCAGCGGCAACACGGTGCGCGATCTGGCCCAGCGCTGGGCCACCGACGTGCTGGAGCTCAAGCCGGACTGGCTTTCCATCATGATCGGCATCAACGATGTGTGGCGGCAATTTGACTGCCCCACCCGCCCGGAAACGCACGTATTGCCCGACGAATTTGAACGCACGCTGGCGGACTTGGTGCGGCAGACGCAGCCGCTGGTCAAGGGCCTGGTCATGCTCACGCCGTATTACATCGAACCGCGACGCGATGACGCCATGCGAGTGCGGATGGACCAGTATGCCGCCATCGTGCGGGAAATCGCCCAGCGCAGCGGTGCGGTTTTGGTGGATACCCAGGCCGTATTCGACAACCTGCTCCGCGGCTATTATCCGGCGGCCATCGCCTGGGACCGGGTGCATCCCAACCTGACCGGCCATCTGGCCTTAGCCCAGGCGCTGCTGAAAGCTCTGGAGGCGTAGCGTGCGCATAATGGTTACCGGCGCCGCTGGCTTCATCGGTTCGCGGCTGGCGAAAGCCCTGTTGGCGCGCGGCGACACAGTGGCCGGTCTGGATAATCTGAACGATTATTATCCCGTTGTGCACAAACGGCGTAATCTGGCGGACCTGCAAACCCATTCCAATTTCACTTTTATCCACGGCGACCTGCGCGACGCCGATGGGCTTAACCGCCTGTGCCGCGAACAAAAGCCTGACGCCATCGCCCACATCGCCGCCATGGCTTCCGTGCGCTATAGCGTCGCCAACCCGCTGATTTATGCCGCCGTCAATGTGCAGGGAACCCTGAATCTGCTCGAAGCGGCCCGCGGCGCTGGACAGCCGCATTGCCTCGTGGCATCCACCGGCTCGGTCTATGGCCAATCCACGCCGGTTCCGTTTTTGGAAACCGCCGCGGCGGATCAACCCCTGGCGCCCTATCCCGCCAGTAAGCGTGCCATGGAGCTTTTCGCCCATTCCTACCACCATCTCTGGCAAATGCCTGTCACCGTCCTGCGTTTTTTCAATGTCTACGGGCCGCATGGTCGACCGGATATGATGCCCTGGCGCTGGACCGTGGACATCTTGGCGGGTCGGGAGTTGACACTTTTTAACGGCGGGCGCCTGAAGCGCGACTGGACCTATATCGACGACATCATCACCGGCTTTCTGGCCGCACTCGCTTCCCCCTGCGGTTATCGGGTCTACAATCTGGGTTGCGGCCATCCGGTGGAAAATATCGCCTTCGTTCAGATCCTTGAAAAATTGCTGGATCGCCCCGCCCACGTCAAAGCTGTTCCCGCTCCGCTTTCCGAACCGCCGGTCACTTATGCGGATATCGGCAAAGCGGCACGCGAGCTTGGCTATCGACCGCAGGTGCAAGTGGAGGAAGGTCTGCGCCGCTTTATCGCCTGGTTGCGCCGGGAACACCTCGTCGCCTTAGGTCCATGACGGATTGGCGCGCCAGTGCCGTTCCCGGCGTGCGACTTTCGCGCCGCGGGGTAAGGACGGCCAGTGATTATCGTAGCCCGGATGTCGCCGCGGGCGACTAAACTGCAACGACGGGTCCGAGACGCCGCTGCAGCGTCCGACCCCGCGCTGACGCTTGGGGCTATGAAGCGTGGGTGTCCCTCGTTCATAGCTCTTAAGCGTAAGCGACGGGTAACGCCGGGCGAGCTGCCTCAGCCCGTGAACGGTTACTCCAATGATTCATTCCGTGTTTCCACTGGCGCACCCAATCGGTCCTCCACCGCGTCGTCTGAAATGCTTGTGAACCGGCGCGGTAAACTTTATATTAATGCGTTCAATCGTCGCCACGGCAGCTGCGGGCAGAGGATACGTATTTCATGGCGCCAATGGAATCCGAACCGGTTTCACCCCAGGCGGACGGGAGATTGCGGCGTGTCGCGGTGCTGGGCAGCACCGGCTCAATTGGGCAGAGCACCCTGCAAGTCGTTGCTCACTTGGGCGGACGCTATCGTGTCACCGCTTTGGCGGCAGGCCGGAGTTGGCAAAAGCTCGCGGAGCAGGCGCTGCGGCATCGTCCGCGCGTCGTAGTCTTAAGCCAGCCGGCGAAACCCGGTGATGCCCCGGCTCTGGAGCGCGCCTTGCGCCGGCGGGGTATTGTGGTGCGCACGGGTCTGGATGCGCTCGCCGAGATCGCGCAGCGGCCCGATGTGGATATCGTGGCGGCGGCCATGGTCGGCGCGGCGGGCCTGCGTCCGGTGCTCGCGGCGGCCCGGGCGGGCAAATGGATCGCCCTGTCCAACAAGGAAGCCCTGGTTGCGGCGGGCGGCCTGGTGATGCCGCTGGCCCAACGGCACGGCGCCTGTGTGGTGCCGGTGGATTCGGAGCACTCGGCCATTTTCCAGGCGCTGCGCTGCGGACAAACCGCGGAAATTCGACGGATCATCCTTACGGCCAGCGGCGGACCATTTCGAACCTGGACGAAAAGCCGCCTCCAGCGGGCCACCGTGGCGGAGGCGTTGCGGCATCCCAATTGGCGCATGGGGCCTAAGATAACCATCGATTCGGCCACGTTAATGAACAAGGCCCTGGAAATTATTGAAGCCCATTGGCTTTTTAATCTGCCGGCGGAGCGCATCGACGTGCTGATTCATCCGCAGTCCATCATTCACAGCATGATCGAGTACGTGGACGGCAGCATTATCGCCCAACTCGGCGCCCCCGACATGCGCACCGCCATCCAATACGCTCTGACCCATCCGCGGCGCTGCGCCGGTTGCGGCCATCGCCTGGATTGGTCCAGCATTCAGCAGATGACATTCGAGGAGCCGCGCGGGCGGTTTCCCGCCTTGGCCCTGGGCTATGAAGTGGTGCGGCGCGGCGGCACCAGCGGCGCGGTCCTGAACGCGGCCAATGAAGCCGCCAACGCCCTGTTTCGCGCCGGCAAAATTCCGTTCGGGAATATTCTGCGACGCATCGAACGGGTGCTGGAAAAACATCTTCGGTGCGGCTTCGTGGGTCGCCCGACCCTGCAGGACCTGCTGGCGTGTGACGCTTGGGCCCGCCGGGAGGCGCTGGATGGCTAGCACTTCCGTAGGTGTTCGCAGGACCGGGGCGGCAGTACCGCGAATCGTCGACTCGTCGCCATTTTAGCAAGAAGGTGCCCGGTGTTTTTCAGAAGATGTTGCGTCCTCGCGCGGCGCGGTTTAGCCGCGCCGCGGGTTTTGGTTGCACCCCGTCCGCCGCGCTGGGCCACCCTCGCCGCTTTCGCCGCACCCCTGCTGGCGATGGTGGCCTTGGTCGGCGTGCTGGACTCGGTGCGCAAATGGGTCTTATTCTTGATTGGCTTTGGTGCGGTGATCTTTTTTCACGAACTGGGCCATTTTTTAACCGCTAAATTTTTCAAGATCCGCTG
>JAKCCC010000149.1 GCA_021838985.1 Planctomycetota bacterium | reverse complement strand
CAATCCGGGCGCCGGGTGCGATCGCCTGGCTCATGGCAACCTCGCGGAAAGCGCTTCAGCGGTACGCTTGCGGCGATAGTGGAGCAGCCGCTGGCGAAGCGCGGGATCATGAAGGGCCAGGATCGCCGCGGCGAGCAGACCGGCGTTAACGGCGCCGGGCCGACCAATAGCCATGGTCGCCACGGGCGTTCCTTGAGGCATTTGAGCGATGGAAAGAAGGGAATCCGTGCCAGCTAGGGGGGTGGCGGGAATCGGCACGCCAATGACGGGCAGGACCGTCTTGGCGGCGAGCATACCCGGCAGGTGGGCGGCGCCGCCGGCACCGGCGATGATGACCTGGAGGCCCTTTTCCGCGGCCTGTGCGGCATAGTCGAACATCGCGTCGGGGGTGCGATGTGCGGACAGCACGCGCGCCTCATAAACGATGGCCAGGGTTTGTAAGATCGTGCCGCATTCGCGCATATATTCGAAGTCGGTTAAGCTGCCCATGACCACTGCCACCAGAGGCTGGCCGCTTCCTCCCTGGGGGGCCGGAGCCCGTGCCGCCAGCGGGACCTGGGCCGGCTGGGGACCATCCCGCGGGAGCGGCCGCGGCCGCCCCACCGGTGCGGTACCGGAACGTGGTCGTGCGAATGCCACTGCGTGCTTGGCCATGCGGGTGCTCCGGTGTTTATTGACCCTGGCCCAGCGAATAGCCGGGCTCACCGTTGAAAGTGCACAGATGCTCGGTCTTGATAAAGTCGATTTCGGCTTGGGCCAGTTGCCGCAGCAGGCTGACAATTTGCAGCTGACTTGCCTCGGCGCCGGCGGGGGCGGTAAAGCGGCATCGCCAATGGTCGGTACAGAAGGTTTCAGGAATTCCGTCCGGCCACACTTTGGTGCCGCGGTTGGTGATCATCGTCAGCACCAGCCCGTGGCCGTTGAGGCCGCCCAGGATGCGGGCGAGCGTAGCAGGGTCGCGCTGGCTCGGGCTCCATTGCACGAACACGTCCACGCCGACGGTGCGTTTAACCGCGGGCGGGGGAGGCGCCGCTGCGGGTAAAACGGGACTTTCCCCCGCGGTGTAGACCGCGGGTTGGAGCGTATCGGGCCGCTGACCGAGTCGGGCGATGACCGCGTCGGCGAATTCCCGGGTACCGACGCGGATGCGGCTGGTCCCCGCTTGGAAGATGTCGTAGGTATGGATACCCTCCTCAAGGGTGCGCAGCCAGGCGTTGTGCACGGCGCCCGCTATCTCCGGCCGGCCGATATGCCGCAGCAGCATGACCGCCGCCAGCAGGAGTCCCGAAGGATTGGCGAGGTTTTGGCCGGCCCGACGCGGCGCGCTGCCGTGAATCGCCTCAAACATCGCTGCCTGGGGTCCGATATTGGCGGAGCCGGCCAGGCCGACCGAGCCGGCGATTTGCGCCGCCACGTCCGAGAGAATGTCGCCGTAAAGATTCGGCAGCACGAGCACGTCGAAGGCCGTGGGCGAATCGGCCAGTTTGGCCGCGCCAATATCGACGATCCAGTGTTCATGTTCCAACCCAGGGTATTCCGAGGCGATGGTCTCGAAAACCTGGTGGAACAGACCATCGGTGAGCTTCATGATGTTATCTTTGGTCAGGCAGGTCACCTTGCGCCGGCCGTTACGGCGGGCGTATTCGAAAGCGTAACGCACAATACGCTCACAACCGGGACGCGACATGAGCTTTAGGCACTGGACCACCTCTTCGGTCTGGCGATGCTCGATGCCCCCATAGGTGTCTTCCTCATTTTCCCGCACGATGACCACGTCCATGCCGGGATGGCGGGTGAACACGAAGGGGTGGTAGGCGACGCAGGGACGGACATTGGCGAACAGCCCCAGGGTCTTGCGCACCGTGACATTAAGGCTCTTGAACCCGCCACCCTGGGGCGTGGTGATCGGGGCTTTCAGAAACACCCGGGTGCGGCGCAGCGACTCCCAGGCCCGCCCGTCGATGCCGGCGCTCCAGCCGCGCTGATAAGCGGCCTGGCCGATTTCAATCTCCTCCAGGGCGAGATCCGCGCCCGCCGCCGCCAACACCCGCAGGGTGGCGTCCATTATTTCCGGACCGATGCCGTCGCCCCGGGCGATGGTGATGGGGGTCGCCGCCATAAACTGCTCCTTTTCCATATATACGATTCATATTACACGAATTATATATCGTATATTATCCGGCAATATAAGGCGGATCCGGCGGCCCGTCAAGCGGCCCGGTGAATCGGGGCGTAACCATCGTGGGGCGGCATGGTGGCGGTAGGACCGACCTCCAGCCCGGCTATAACGCCTCCGGACCGGCAAGATGCCGGTCCCGCCAGACCGAGGGGCCGGCCGCCACAAATTATGGCCCCCCCTCGTGGGTCCGGGCCGGCCCGGTGATATTGGAAAAAGGCGTTGTCCATGGTAAGGATAGGGCGCGGGACTGCGGAAGGGTCCGCCGTCGTGGCGGGTCCGGGGCGTGGCCCCGCGCTCAGTGGCCGCGGCCGGCGGGCCGGCCCCATCCGGGTCCAGCCAGCGCCGCCGGGCGCGGACGGGAGAATGGGATCATGGTGACAGGTCGCCCGGCATCGCACCCGCCGCCCGGCCGGAGTCGCCAGGGTGGACGCCGTCGCGGTTCGCGGTCGCGTGCCGCCGCCGCGCCGGGATGGACGTTCTTTAGCAACCACGGCCATGTATTGCTGTGCCTGGCGCGGGAGCCGGGGGTGCGTTTGCGCGAGGTGGCCGGGCGGGTGGGCATTACGGAGCGCGCCGTGCAGCGCATCGTCGCCGAGCTGGAGCAAGCCGGCCACCTGGTCCGGTGGCGACGTGGGCGCCGTAACCGTTACCGCCTTCAAACCGGGCTGCGGTTGCGCCATCCGATCGAAGCGCATTGCCGCGTGGGAGAGTTAATCCAGTTCGTGTTGAGAACACGCGTCGCGCCGGCGGCCGGCGCGACGGCGCCGCACCGGCGCGGGGCGGCTGGACTTCGCAAACCGGGAAACCTCGGCTAGAATCTGGCCGCTTTAAGGTCCGGCGCGGAGATCCTCATCGATGAAAAAGCTGCTGGTCGCCAATCGCAGTGAAATCGCCATTCGCGTTTTCCGCGCCGCCACCGAACTGGGCCTGGCCACCGTGGCGATCTACAGTTACGAAGACCGCTATAGCCTGCATCGCTTCAAGGCGGATGAGTCATATCAGATCGGCGGCCCGGACGCCCCGGTCAAAAATTACCTCAACATCGGCGCCATCGTCGAGACGGCCCGGCGCCACGGCGTCGACGCCATCCATCCCGGCTATGGGTTTCTGGCGGAAAATCCCGCCTTCGCCGCCGCCTGTGCCGAAGCCGGCATTACCTTTGTCGGCCCACCGCCGAAAATCTTAAGCGCTTTAGGCGACAAAACCGCGGCCCGGCGCATCGCCCGTCAGGCGGGCGCTCCGATCCTGCCGGGCACCGAACACGGCCTGACCGATGCCGCCGAGATCCGCCGCCGCGCCCACGAAATCGGATTTCCCCTGATTATCAAAGCCAGCTTTGGGGGCGGCGGCCGCGGCATGCGGGTGGCGGCGTCCGCGGCCGAACTGACCGGACGACTGCAGGAAGCCGAGCGCGAGGCGGCTGCCGCCTTCGGCCGCCCCGAGGTATTCCTGGAACGTTATATTCCGCGGGCCAAGCATATCGAGGTGCAGATCCTCGGCGATCAGCATGGCCAATTGGTGCATCTGTTCGAGCGCGATTGCTCCGTGCAGCGGCGGCATCAGAAAGTGGTGGAAATCGCCCCATGCCTCGGCCTGGACCCCCAGCTGCGGCAAAAAATGTGCGCCACCGCGCTGGCCATCGGCCGGCAGGTCGGCTATCAAAATGCCGGCACCGTCGAATTTCTGCTGGATACCGCCACCGGCGAATTTTTTTTTATCGAGGTCAATCCGCGCATCCAAGTGGAACATACGGTCACCGAAATTGTCACCGGCATCGATTTGGTGAAGGCCCAGATTTTAATCGCCCAGGGGCACCGTCTGCATGAAGCGCCGCTGCATATTCCGCCCCAGGAGCAAATCTCCGTCCGCCACGTGGCGTTGCAATGCCGCATCACCACGGAAGACCCCGCGAATCATTTCGTGCCGGATTATGGTCGCCTGAGCACCTATCGCTCTCCCGCCGGATTCGGCGTGCGCCTGGACGGCGGCACCGCTTACGCCGGGGCGGTCATTACGCCCTACTTCGATTCGCTGCTGGTGAAGCTGACCTGCTACGCGCCGAATCTCCAGGAGACCGCCGCGCGGGTGTTGCGCGCGTTGGCGGAGTTCCGGGTGCGCGGGGTTAAAACCAACATTCCTTTCCTGGAGAACCTGGTCCGGCATCCCACGTTCCTTTCCGGGCAGGCCACGACGACGTTCATCGATGACACCCCGGCCTTGTTTCGCTTTGCCGTCCGCCGCGATCGCGCCACCAAATTGCTTAGCTTCCTGGGCGAGCTGATGGTCAACGGCTCGCCGGACGTGAAAAAGCCGCCGGACCTTTCCAGTATGGCGGCGCCGGCGCCGATACCGTATGCCGCCACCAGTCCGCCTCCGGGACTGCGCGACCGGCTTAAGGCCATGGGGCCGCGCGCCTTCGCCCAATGGGTGCGGGGCCAAAAGCCGCTGTTTTTCACCGACACCACCATGCGCGACGCCCACCAGTCCCTGCTGGCCACACGCCTGCGCACCGCGGACATGCTGACCGCCGCCGCACCGATAGCCCATCTTTTACCGAACCTGTTCAGTCTGGAGATGTGGGGCGGCGCCACGTTCGATTCCGCCCTGCGTTTCCTGCACGAAGACCCCTGGGACCGCCTGGACCGCCTGCGCGGGAAAATTCCCAACATCCCGTTTCAGATGCTGCTCCGCGCCAGTAACGCCGTCGGCTATCGCAATTACCCCGACAATGTCGTGCGGTTTTTCGTCCGTACCGCGGCCGCCCACGGTATCGACATTTTCCGGGTATTCGACTCGTTAAACTGGACGCGCAACATGCGGGTGGCCATGGACGCGGTGCTGGAGAGCGGCGCCGTGCTGGAGGCGGCGATTTGTTACACCGGTGATTTGCTGGAGGCGCGGCGTCCGAAATATGGTTTGTCCTATTACGTAAAAATGGCCGGGGAACTGGAAAAGGCCGGCGCTCATATCCTGGCCATTAAAGATATGGCGGGCCTGTGCAAGCCGTTCGCCGCCGGCCGATTGGTCCGGGCCTTGCGCGAGCACGTCGGCCTGCCCATCCATTTCCACACCCATGACACCGCGGGCGTGCAGGCGGCCAGTATTCTGTTCGCCGCCGAAGCCGGCGTGGACATCGCCGACGCGGCCATCAGTTCCCTTAGCGGCCTGACCAGCCAGCCGAATTTGAATTCCCTGGTGGCCGCCCTGGCCGGCACACCCCGCGCCACAGGGCTGGCCCCGAAGGCCCTGGCCCATCTGGCGGATTATTGGGAGGCCGTACGCCGTTTTTATCAACCCTTTGAGGAAGGCATGTTGGCCGGGACCGCCTCCGTCTATGAACACGAAATGCCCGGCGGCCAGTACACCAACCTGCGGGTGCAGGCGCGCAGCCTCGGCCTGGCCGAGCGTTGGAATGAAATCACGGCCATGTATGCCCGTGTGAATCAACTGTTTGGCGATATCGTTAAAGTGACGCCTTCCAGCAAAGTCGTCGGCGATATGGCCCTTTTCCTCATCGGGAATAATCTGAAGCCGGAGGATGTCCTGGACACCAGATCGGAA
>JAKCCC010000148.1 GCA_021838985.1 Planctomycetota bacterium | reverse complement strand
TTCGGCGCTGGCGGCGGCGGGAACCACAGTCACGGTGCAGCCGCTTTGAACCAGGTTGCGCAAAATATTGCGCTTGGCGCCGCAATCGATGGCGACCACATGCGGTTTTTCGGTGGCCGCGGCGCCACATGAATCCGTTGGCTGGGCCCAGGAGCCTTTGCCCTGATCCCAGAGGTACGGTTTAGCGGGGGTTACCTTTCGGACCAGGTCCAGGCCGACCAGGCCAGACCACGCTTGGGCCCGGCGGATCAGATCCGCATCGTCAGCAACGAGTTGCGGATCCGTGCAAATAACGCCCTTGAGCGCCCCTTGGGTGCGGAGTTTGCGCACCAGGGCGCGGGTGTCGATGCCGGCCAGACCAGGCAGTCGATGCCGCGCCAGATAGTCATGCAGCGATTCCACAGCGCGAAAATTGCTGACCAGGGGCGAAAGTTCCTTGACGATAAAGCCCTCCACCTGGGGGTGGGCGGATTCCTCATCGACGGCGCCGGTGATACCGTAATTGCCAATCTGCGGATAGGTCATGGTGACGATCTGGCCACAATAGGACGGATCGGTCAACACTTCCTGGTAGCCGGAGAGGGACGTATTAAAAACCACCTCGCCGATGCGCAGAGCGGCCGCGCCGAAGGCGGCGCCGGTGAAAATGGTGCCATCTTCCAGGGCCAGCTTGGCGATGGTTGGTGGCGCATAAACCATAGGATCCCTCGTTGCGGGCGGGCCATTTTTCAAACGCGGTGATTATAGTGTTCGGCCCGCTTCCCCACAACTGGCCTTAGTGCATTTGCAATGGATCCACATCCACGGTGACGCTGGCGGCGCCTTGCCGCAGGAGGCCGCGCTGGCGCAGCGCGGCGAGCCAGCGCTGCAGCGGCGCCGCGGAACCGGCCCGGAGGAATATTTCATAGCGGTGCAGGTCCATCAGCCGGCCCCGCGGAGCCGGTTGTGGCCCCCACAGGCGCAGCGATGCGGACGCCGCCGTGGCAGGTGTTGCCAGCGCCGCCATTTCCTTTTGAATCATGGCTTTTAAATTTTCCGCCAAGGCGGTCGCGGTCCGATCCTTGCGGTGCGAAACAACCAAACGCACCAGGCGTCCAAACGGCGGATAGCCAAACGCCTGGCGTTGCGCTAACTCGTCCCTGGCAAAACCGGCGTAATCGTGTCGGGCCGCGAATACGATAGCTGGCTCTTGCGGTTGCATGGTTTGCACGACCACCAGGCTGCGTTTTGAAAGGGAGTCAGACGTGGCGGAGCCGGGTACCTCGCGCTGGGACGGCAACGATTTACCGCTGGGCCGGCCGCCGCGGCCAGCCACCTGGCAGACCAACTGGAAGGTGCGCTCGGCAGCGCGGAAGTCTGGCACGGTCATGGCCAGGTCGGCATTCAGAACGCCGACCAGACGCACATTTGGAAAATCCAGTCCTTTCGCGATCATTTGAGTGCCGATGAGCAGGTCTAATTCTCCCGAGGCAAAGCGGTTCAGTACGTCGCGGTAGTCCGCAGCATTGCGCATCGCATCGCTATCCATGCGCGCCAGTCGAAGTCCCGGAAATTTCCGGCGTAGTTCATCTTCGGCCCGCTGGGTCCCTTGGCCCAGTTCAACCAGTCGGGCCTGGCACTGCGGGCAGCGCCCGGGTAGCAGGCGACTGGTCAGGCAGTAATGGCACTGGACCGTGACGGCGGCCTCCGATGGCCGGGGGTTGCGCCGCAGAGGATTGGCCAGGGGATGATGCACCACCATCGTCGCGTCGCAATGTTCGCAGCCCAGCACCCAATCGCAGCGGGCGCAAGCCACATAATGGGCCCAACCGCGGCGATTGAGCAGAAAAATCGCCTGGCCATGGGTGGCGAGGGTCTGGCGCAAATGGAACTCCAGCACGGTGGATAGGGCGTGCAGACCGCGGCGCTGGCGGCGCTCGGCTTTCATATCCACCGTAATCACCCTTGGCATCCCAGCGCGGCCGGGGCGTGAAGTTAGGCTCAAAAGCTTATAGTGCGGATTATGCTGGGCGTTATGCCAGCTTTCCAGAGCCGGCGTGGCCGATCCGAGCAGGACCGGCACTCCGGCGAGCTGGGCGCGGCGAATGGCCACGTCACGGGCGTGATAGCGGGGGGCATTGTCCTGCTTGTAGGACCATTCATGCTCCTCATCCACCACGATCAGACCAAGGTGGCGCACCGGTGCGAACACGGCGGAGCGGGCTCCGACGACCACCTGGGCCCAGCCCCGGGCGGTAGCACTCCAATGTTGGCGACGTTGGGACTCGGTCAGCCCGCTGTGCAGGACGGTGACCCGCTGGAACCGGGCGGTGTACCGGACCACGGCCTGCGCGGTAAGTGCGATTTCCGGCACCAATACGATGGCGGTTCTTCCCGCGGCGAGCACTCGTTCGATACAGCGAATATACAGTTCCGTCTTCCCGGAGCCGGTGACGCCGTGGATGAGCCGTACCGCGAAGCGGGGGGGATCTAATAATGGGACAATTTCTTCCAAGGCCGCCTGTTGGTCCGCGGTAAGTTGCAAGGTCTTGGCGGAATCCCGATTGGCGACCGTCTGGTCCGCACTGGTGGTGGGGGAGGTTGAGGTTTCGGTCAAAACGGTGCCTGACGCCGTTTCAGCCGCCGTTTCCTCCAGGGCCAGGTCGGCGGTTTGTGGCAACAGCACCCGCTTTTCCGATTTCAGCAGGCCGGCGCGAAGGAGCCGCTTGAGCATGGGGCGGGTCACGCCGCATTTTTCGATGAGTTCGCCCTGGGGTACCGCTTGTGCGGCCAGCAACGGCTGGATCTGGGAAAACACTTTCTTCGCCCGGGCGGATAATTTCACGTCAGGGCTTGCAGCGGACGGAACAGACGGTGGGGAAGCCGCAGCTGTTGTGGACCGCGGGGATAACCCCCGCGGCTCGCCGGGGCTGGGGGCCAACGCCTCTGGCTCGTCGGAGTTAGGGGTTGATGCGCTCGGCTCGCCCAGAGTGATGAATATTTCCGACGGGATACGCCGGTTGCGTTTGACTGCCGCCGGCGCGATTGTGCTTAAAACCACGCCAAGGGGACAACAATAATATCGGCTGATCCAACGGGCCAGGGTTAGCAAATCCTCCGGTATAGGATCGATGTCCGTCAGCACGCTCTGGAGCATCTTGAGTGTTCTTGCGGGCGCAATGCGGCGGGGCAGTGTTTTCGCTTCGGGCCAGAGGGTGGCGGAATGGGATTCCCGGACAGGTTGGCCAGTGGCGAGCTGTGGATCAGGAGTTATGACGGATGTGGGGACCGCGGGAGGCGGTGAATGGCCAGGTTGTGCGGAATCCCGCGGGAAATCCGATTCCAGTTCCAGGGGCGAGGCTAAGGCTAAGTTACCGCAGGGCTCTGTGCGTAGCACGGTGGCGCCCACGGTCTTATTGGCGCGGCCCAGCGGGACCACCACGCGGACGCCGGGGCTCACCAAGTTCGTCAGTTCAGGCGGAACCAGATAGGTCAAGTCGGAGTCAAGCGCCGGATCCACCGCCACAGTGGCCAGACACGGTCCATCCTGGACGGACCGCGGGTCAGCGGGCCGCGCTGTGCCAAGAGCGACGGCGTTGGCTTGCGGATCCGGCATGGCTGTGATTATACTCTTACAGTCGCGCCTGCGGGCGTAGCTCAGTGGTAGAGCGTCACGTTGCCAACGTGAATGTCGAGGGTTCGAGCCCCTTCGCCCGCTGTTTTCAGCTTTCAGCGCTCACGTTCAGCGGTCAGCCACCAGCCACCGGCGGTTTGCCGCGGCATTGCGGCGGGCGTGTGGGTTTCCTAAGTAGGAGCGCAGAATGAATCGTTGGATCGGCGCCGACGCCCCGTGGCCTGCCCCAGCAGCCAGCGCAGCCCCGTGCCCCGGATTGTTTGCTGGTTCGACGGCACATCGGAGTGTGTCCACCGGGGCGGATCTTCGACCTACAACTGATTCATTCCGCGTTCCTACTTAGCCCCAAGCGTTAGCGCAAAGTACGGCCTGGCGCGGACACCCGAGACCCACCGCCTATCCCGATGGGGTGAGGATTTCCAGCGCTTCGGGCGCTATAGGTGTGGGGAGGCCATTGTGAGGATGGTTTTTAGCGGCTCAGGGCCGACGCCCCGACGCCAACGGCTTACCGCAGACCGCTGAAAGCTGACTGCTAAGAGCCGATACCTGATCGCGGATAGCTGACAGCTCGATTAATATCCGTATGGCTGCATCGCTTCCGCGAGGAAATCAAAATTGGGCGCGGAGGGTTGACGCTTCCAGCGGCCAACGGCGTCCGGTGATACCGGCAATTTGGCCAGGGTAAAGCCCAAGAAATCCGAGAGCCGTTTAAGCGTGGCATCCTGATCCAGCACCAGGTCTTCGAAACGGACGGTGATGACATGCTTCGGCTTGGCGGTGGCGGCCACCAGGTCCGCCTGGTATTTCCAGCTTAGCGCCCGCCGTCGGTATAGATCATCCGTCGACTCAGAAGAGACGCTGAAATCCGCCAGATTATCGGTTAAATGTTCCCCGATGATGCAGTCCCGCGGGTCGCGCACCCAGTGAATGTAATACGCCTCTGGAAACAACCGCACCAGCCACGGATAGATCAGCGTGGTTTCCGGGAGTTTCCAACCTTTGCGCAGAGCTGGGCTGGACAGAATATCAGCCAAATATTCTTCCACCAACCGGCGAAACTCCGGATCCAGCTCTCCGCGCAGCACCGCGGAAAAATCCCAGCGGGCGTCGCCCAGATACCGCACCTGTCGTCCGAAAATCCGGCAGGCGGCGTAAAGTTTTTCCGGCGGCAGCAGATCGCCGGAAATATTCTGCGTGGTTCCCATGTATACGCCGCTCTGGGCGAGCGTACGCGATATCAGACGGGTCCCCGAATGGCCGCGGCCGATGATGGTAATCAATTTGCTTTCATCCGCCTGATGCTCGCCGCGATCACCATAGGCATGCCGGGCCTGCAATTTAGCGGCCTGTTTTGGATCGCCGATATGCAGGGTGTCGTAGGCCTGTTGGCTGCTTTTAAACGCCCCGACGCCTTTATGTCCATGCCAATCACCCTGGGTGTGGATGGGATTGGGCAAGCCGGATTGTTTTTCCCGACGGGTGATCCAAGCCTTCATGCGCTGGCGCAAATCTGCCACAATCTCCGGTCGGGCCTCCGCCAGGTTATGATCTTCGTGCGGGTCAGCGCGCAGGTCATAAAGCTCCACGGCCGGTTTGAAATGGAAATCCGGCTCCAGAGCTTCGATGAGTTTCCAGCGCGGCGTCCGCCAGCCGTGCTTGCGCATCCAAGTACATTCGGTGATATAAAATTCGCGGTCCAAGTCTTTTTGACGGCCACGGACCAACGCCATCAGGGACTGACCGTCAAATTTTTCCGTTGTCTTTAGCTGCGCCATTTCCACCAGCGTCGGCACCAGGTCTTGGTGCAGGTTATAACCGCTGATCACCTTGGCCGCCGGCATTTTGGGGGGATAGCGGATAATCAGCGGCACGTGCAGCGTAACGTCATACAGGCCATGATGATCAAACCAGCATTCGTGGTCATACAACGTTTCCCCGTGATCGCCGTTGATTACCACGATGGTGTTTTCCAGCAGGTTCAGCCGCGCCAACTGGGTAAAGATTTTTTCGATGCAGGCGTCCAGATAGGCCAGGGCGCCGTCATATTGGGCGATGATGTAATCCTTGTCGGTAATCCCCGGCGGCATCCAACTGCGGAAATAATCTGCGAATGGCTTGAACGCCAGGACCGGGTCCATGGAATGGTTGGCC
>JAKCCC010000147.1 GCA_021838985.1 Planctomycetota bacterium | reverse complement strand
AACCGGTAGCGGCGAAATCCGCAGCCCCCGGCGCCGCCGCGCCCCCCATCGCGTTTACGCCTCCGCCCAAGGGTCAGTTTCCGCATGATGCGTTGGGGAAAACGGCCCAGCTCGGGGAAAATATTTTTGTCCATACCCAGCGTTATGCCAAACGTTATATTGGGAACGGTTTAAATTGTGAGAATTGCCACCTTGACGCCGGACGGAAGGCGGGCGCGGCGCCTCTCTGGGCGGCCTATGTGGCCTACCCACGCTATCAGAAAAAATACCGCCGCGTGGTGACTTTTGGGCAACGTCTGGACGGTTGCTTCCGCTTCAGCATGAACGGCGCCGCCCCACCGTTGACCGGCCAGACAATCGCCGCCTTGACCACCTATGCGGCCTGGCTGGCCCGTGGCGCTCCAGTGGGCGGCACCCTTGTGGGCCGCGGATATCCCGCGATTGCACCCGCGCCGCAGGCGCCCAGTGCGGCGCGCGGCGCCCGTGTATTCACCGTCAATTGCGCCATGTGCCATGGGGCCGACGGTCAAGGCGGGCAGGCGGATGGGCGTTATGTGTTTCCGCCAGTGTGGGGGCCGCATTCCTATAACCGGGGCGCCGGCATGTATAACTCGAAAATCGCCGCGGAATTTATCAAGGCCAACATGCCACTCAATAAACCCGGCAGCCTGACGGTTCAGCAGGCCTGGGACGTGGCCGTTTTTATCAACAGCCAATCCCGTCCGCCCAAACCGGAGCATCCGCATTCATTCCATTAACGCTGGCCGTGACAGGACGGTCGCGCTGACGAGAGGAGTTATCCCGATGCAGCCCCAAACCATTGACCCGGTTGAGCTACACGCAAAAGTTTGTCAAGGCCATGGCGTGGACCTGGTGGATGTCCGCACCGTCGAAGAATTCATGGAAGCGCGGGCGCGGGGCGCCCGTTCGCTGCCTTTGCATGGTCTAACGCCTGAAGCGCTCCACCGCAGCCGCCCGGCGGGAGTGGATGGACCGGTTTACTTGATTTGCCGCTCCGGCGGTCGATCGCACCGCGCCTGCGAAATGCTGGCGCAGGCCGGCTACATGGATGTTGTCAACGTGCTCGGCGGTACGCTGGCCTGGCAGGCCGCCGGTCTGCCCATGGAATCATCCCATCTTGTTGAGCGCCTTGGCGCAACCACTCAAATCGGAACACGGAAATGAGTCCGTAGTGGATAGAGGATCCGCCACAGTGGCCCCCCTCCGCTGCGCCGTCGAACCAGCTCCAGCACTTCGGGCGGCGAATGCTGCTGGAGGGGGCCCGGAAGCGTCGCCGGCGATCCCATGATTCATTCGGCGTTCCCGCCCGGTCGAAAATTTCACCGATTACCGTGGGCGCGGACGAAACACGTGAAAAGAACGGACCAACCCCTCATTATACTACACACGGCGCTTATTGAGACGCACCGTTCGTCAAAGTAGAAGCGGCGTCCCGCCCCTTTTCTGGGCCAGTTGCACGCTCGCCCGGCCTCTGGCATGTATCAGTAATAGCCATGTGCGGTATAGAATGACCCGAAGTTCACGGTTCGTGGCGCCGCCGGGATGGCCGTCGCTATGGAGCGGCCGCCGGGCTGGAGGCGGGCGCGCTAGGCGGCGATGCCTGCAAAGCATTAAACGCCCGCATCAGCCGGCTCTTGCGACGGGCGGCCGTGCGGCGATGCAGGGTTCCTTTGCTGGCGAGGCGATCCAGAAGCCGGATGTTTTCCCGCAGCGCTGCTTCGCCGCCGGAAATATCCTTTTGCGCCAACAGGGCGCTGAATTTTTTTAAGGCGACCTTGGCGGTCTTTTTGCGTTGGCGATTTCGTCGCTGTCGCTTGATGGACTGGCGCACGCGTTTTTTGGCGGACAAACTATGGGGCACAACTTTCTCCTTTTCGCGCAGGCAAGCCGGTTCGCCCGCCTCGACCAAAGCTACAGTATCCCTGCCGCGGCTTGGTTTTTCAAGCGGCCGGAGAAAAAAGAAATTAGGTTTGGCTTTAGCGTCGCGTGTTAGCTAAAATAAAGGGTTTAAAGATCAGCCCGCGGCGCAGGGTTAACACCTCCGCGCCCCGCGGGGGAGCTTAAGGCGATGGCACTCAAGCACATTCGCGTCATTGGGGCCAGGGAGCATAATCTGCAAAATGTCAGCCTCGATATTCCGCGCGATCAGTTGATTGTGATTACCGGATTGTCCGGCTCGGGCAAAAGTTCGCTGGCCTTCGACACCATTTACGCCGAAGGGCAGCGCAAATATGTCGAATCGCTGTCGGCTTACGCCCGGCAGTTCCTGCAGCGGATGCAGAAGCCGGACTGCGAAGAAATCGAGGGCCTGCCGCCGACCATCGCCATCGAACAGCGCGGGGGCGGGGGCAATCCGCGTTCCACGGTCGCCACCACCACCGAGATTTACGACTACCTGCGGGTGCTTTTCGCCCGCGTAGGCCAACCGCACTGCTGGGTTTGCGGCGCTCCGATCGCGGCCCAAAGCGCTTCGCAGATCGTGCAAAGCATTATGCAACTGCCCGAAGGCCAGCGGATCATGGTGCTCTGCCCACTGGTGCGCGGGCAGAAAGGAACCCACCGCGAAGTGCTGGAGGCCATGACCCGGCAGGGATTTGTGCGCTGTCGCATCGACGGGGCGATCGTGGAAATCAAGAGCGCGCCACCGCTCGACAAAAACTTCAAACATACCCTGGAAGTGGTGGTGGATCGGCTGGTGCTCAAGCCGGAGGTTCGCCTGCGGCTGGCGGATTCCGTGGAACTGGCCCTCAAGTTGAGCAACGGACTGGTCATCGTGGCGGCGCAGGAAACGGTGTTGCCAGCGAGCCGGGACACCGCTGGAACCGGCGGCCCGGCGGCAGGTGGTCTGCTCGCCGCCGGAAAAGCCGAGGAATTGAACCCGGCCGGGGTGTCCAGGGCCGGGCGAGCCGCCGCAGCGGATGGCTGGACGGAGCGGGTGTATTCGTCACGTTACGCCTGCCCCCAGCATCCGGAAAGCTCGCTGGAGGAGCTCTCCCCCCGGCTGTTTTCCTTCAACAGCCCGTACGGCGCCTGCCGGGCCTGCGATGGGCTGGGCACCAAACTGGAATTCGATGAGGACCTGGTGGCGCCTGATCCGACTCTGTCGCTGGCCCACGGGGCAATTGAAGCCTTTCGGCATAACGGCAAACGGATGAATATTCATTATAATCGGCTGCTGCGTCACTTTTGTCAGACCTTCGGGGTAACCGAAGAAACACCGTTTGCGGAATTGCCGCCCAAAATCCGCACGATCCTGATGCGCGGCACTACGGCGAAGGATCAGGCGAAATATGGAGCGGCGTTCGAAGGCGTGCTGCCGAACCTGCAGCGGCGGTGGGAACACACCGACAGTGAATTTGTTAAAACCCGCCTACATCAGTTCTTAAGCGAACAGCCGTGCGAAAAATGCCGCGGCGACCGACTGCGCCCGGAAGCCCTGGCGGTAAAGATCAAGGCTTTGAATATCCGCCAGGTCACCGCCCTGACTGTGGCCGCGGCGGGCGAGTGGTTTGATCAACTGCAGCTGGCCGGCGAACAGGCGGTGGTGGCGGAAGGCGTGCTGAAGGAAATCCGCGCCCGTCTGGGTTTTATGAACGATGTGGGACTGGGCTATTTGACACTGGACCGAAAAACCGGTTCGCTTTCCGGCGGCGAGGCGCAACGCATCCGGCTGGCGACCCAGGTGGGTTCCGGCTTGGTGGGAGTCTGCTATGTGCTCGATGAACCCACCATCGGCCTGCATCAACGCGACAATGACCGTCTGATTCGCACGCTGCGGCATTTGACCGATATCGGCAACACGGTGATCGTGGTGGAGCATGATGAAGAGACCATGCGCGCCGCCGACTGGCTTATTGACGTGGGGCCGGGCGCCGGCTCCCACGGCGGCCGGATTGTCGCCCAAGGACCGCTGCCGCGGGTGCTGGCCACGCCGGAAAGCATTACGGCCAAATATTTGACCGGCGCCTGCGCGATTCCCCGCCCGCTCCACCGGCGTGCCGTGCATCCGGGAAAATTTCTGGAAGTGCTCGGCGCCGCGGAAAATAATCTGCGCGGGATTGATGTCCGCTTCCCGCTGGGCGTGATGACCTGCGTGACCGGCGTGTCGGGGTCGGGAAAATCGTCACTGGTCAATCACATCCTGCGGAAAGCATTGCAGCGGCATTTGTACGGGGCCAGGGAGCGTCCGGGGCGGTATCGGAAAATTCTGGGCCTGGCCCATATTGACAAGGTTATTGAGATCGACCAGTCCCCCATCGGGCGCACGCCGCGGAGCAACCCCGCCACGTACACCGGCGTATTTGATCTGATCCGGCGGCTTTATTCCCGCACCCGCGAAGCCCGGATGCGCGGTTACACGCTCGGACGGTTCAGCTTCAACGTCAAGGGGGGGCGCTGCGAAAGCTGCCAGGGCCAGGGCGTCAAGCGCATCGAGATGCATTTTCTTCCGGACGTTTTCGTCACCTGCGAAGAGTGCCGGGGCGCCCGCTACAACCGCGAAACGCTGGAGGTGAAATACCGCGGCCAATCCATCGCCGATGTGCTGGCCATGCGGGTGGAGGAGGCCCTCCACTTTTTTGACAGCTTCGCACAAATCCGGGGCCTGCTGCAGGCGCTGCATGATGTGGGGCTTTCCTACGTGCAACTGGGGCAGGCCAGCACCACGCTTTCCGGCGGCGAGGCGCAACGGGTAAAGTTGGCCACGGAATTGGGCAAGCCGGCGACGGGCCATACCGTTTACATCCTGGACGAGCCCACCACCGGTCTGCATTTCGCGGACATTCACAATCTGCTCGGCGTATTGAATCGCCTAACGGACGCCGGCAATACGGTGATCATCATCGAGCATAATCTGGATGTGATTAAATGCGCCGACTGGATCGTGGACCTGGGACCGGAAGGCGGCGCCGGCGGTGGAACGGTGGTCGCTACCGGTCCGCCGGAGGAGGTGGCGGCGAATCCCCACAGCCACACGGGCCGCTATCTGCAAGCGAAACTGCAACCGCTGTCCGTCGCGGCGGCGGGGTGAAAATGGTGACCGGTGGCCGGGGCCGTGTTGACCGTTCCTTTGCGGCGCTGGTTGGAGAGTCGCCCGAGCACGGGGTCCAGCTCGCCATAGCGAGGCGCCTACGGCTCGGTCGCCTTCGGCCCCCGCTTTAGCCGCTTTACGTCACGCCGAATGGTCGTGAATTCAAGACCGCGGTAAGAATCGCTCCAGCCGTTCCAGCGCAGGGCCTTTTCGATCTGACGCGAGGTTGGGATTCCACGCGACCTTTCGACGGCCTCCCAACGCGTGAAGAGGCCTAGTTCGTAGCAGCATTTTTCCACGACGAATGCGGCGCCGGGGTCGTGGGGAATTGCCCCATAGTGAGTCACGCACCAGCGCCAAAGCAGCGTGTAGTCCGACCGCTCGCAGGCGGCCCAGACGCCGGGATCGGAGTATCGCAAAACGCCCAACATTTGCAGCAGCCGCATCGCCAGCTGGCCGCTCGTCCGCTTCGGCAATTCTTGCGCCAAGCTGCCCCGACGCCACCAGGCGAGGAGGCAGGCACGCAGTTTGGCCCGGTAGGCCTGTTCGGCTTGCCAGGCTTTTTCTCCGAAATAATAGGGTGCCGGGTGCTCTGCCAACGGATCCAGCATCGCTCCGGCGAGAATAGTGTTAAGCGAATAGTTCTTGGCCACGCGAATGGCCAGCTTCGTAGGGCCGCAGACGAGGAAGCGTTTCCACACGCCGCCCCGGAAGTTGAGCACCCG
>JAKCCC010000146.1 GCA_021838985.1 Planctomycetota bacterium | reverse complement strand
AAGTCATCGGAATCGAATGGCAACAGTAATGCCGCGATCGGTGCGGGTCAACGGCGGGCGGGCGAAGCCTCGTCATCGCCGGCGATGTAGTGGGACAGCGGCTGATGTTGTCGCCGCCCCAGGCGGCGCAGGTAGGCCAGCAGGGCGTGGTAGCGGGCCAATCCTTTTACCGCGATCCATTCCTGGCGCAGTTGTTCCGGGCCGGCAATAGTCAGAAGTGTGGTGGGCGTGTACGGGTTGGAAATAGATGGTGACACCGGGATGCCGGAAGGCACGGGCGTGCGGCCAGCCCCGGCGCCGAGCGGGGGCACACGCTGTGGGGTTACCGGAGAAAGGGGTCCACCGGCGGGGGACGGCCGCGATGGGATTACGCGGGGGCCATGCGCTCGAAGCCACTCCGGCGAAAGCCAATGTCCGGTTTGGCCAGCTTGCCGTCGCAGCCGCCGCACCCATCCCGTCCGTCCCGGATTATAAGCCATGGGCACCTCCATGGGCCGCGCGTGGTACGGCGCCCCATGCGGATGCGCCGCCCACATACCATCCATGACTGCGGCGTTGGCGTCCCACTGCGCCATCGGCGGCACGCGGCAAATAGCCTCCACCGTTCGCACCAAATCCACCTGGCTGTAGCGATGGGTAATCAGCACGCCCGGTTTGATCCAGGGGCTAATCAGCACGGCCAGCGAACGGTGGGCGTCAATGTGGTCAGCCCCGGATTGAGCATCGTCCTCGGTGACGATAATCAACATGTGCCGCCATTGCGGCGTGCGGCTTAAGGCCGCGACAATGCGCCCCGTGGCCAGATCGTTATTGGCTACGTAATAATCGGGCGTGTAATAGCCCGGCGTGCGGCCGGCGGTATGGTCGTCGGGCAGCCAGATATACATGAATCGCGGCAACTTCCCCGCGTGGGCCTGGATGAATCGCTTCACTACCGCGGCCCGGTACGTATCGAGAATAAACCGGTTCCACGCGGGAAAAGGCGTACAAATATGGCGATGCATTCGTCCGGCGATGTCGCCGGCCTCGCTCCGCGAAACAAATTCGCCAAAATCTTCAAAGGATACGTGGTGCCGTAAGAAATCGTTGAAGAGGAACATTCCCCCCGGATAAGAGATCCAGGGGTTGGAAGCCGGTGGAAGGGCGGCCAGAGGCACATAATCGCGTTGCGGGTCGTCGGCGCCGTTTAGACCCGTGACGGCGTGAAACTCTGGCCGGCCCAGGTTCTGGGTCCAGCCGGGATTGCCGACCAGTCCGCGGCCGGAATAGTACATCGGCCAGGTGCGCTGCACGAAATCGGAATCCTCCGCGGCGGTGGTCCATTGATGCCCCTGGGCGGTCACTTCGCCATCGACGTAAAAGTTAACCGCCAGGGCGAAGCGATCGGCCAACGCGTATAGATTAGGCAGTTCCCGCGGACCATAAAGGTCCAGATGTGGGTCCGCCCAGCGTCCCGCCCGGCGATAGTCGCCGCAATCTTCATCGAAAGTTTTGTTTTCGCGCAAAATGAACACCACCTCCCGAATATGCCGGTGCAGGAAGGCTGCCACACGTTGATTGGCGGCGGCGCGGCGGGCGCGCTGCCGCGCGGTGAAACCATTGTCGCGCCGTGTCTGCCGGGTCCAGTGGGCCAGCTTGGGCCGCAGGCCGGTCAGTGGAATTCGCTGAATCAAGCCGGGCATGGAATCGCCGATCCATTGCCGCCGCAGATTGGCCGTTGAGCCAAGCCCCTTCGCGGTCGCCACGTACAGGGCGTGGCGGTGAATTGCCAGGGCGGTGGGATACCAACCCGTGGGGATTAAACCCAGACACCGGTCGTCGTGGCGGTTGAAAACAGCCACATCGTTATTGCCGCTGTTGGCGACGAAAAGATACCGCCCATGCACCGCCAGCGCGTCGGGGAAGCTGCCCGGTGGGGCGGTGGGATAGGGCTGATCGGGAATGATTTTCACCACAGCCAGCAGGCGGCTGTCCACGCAGGAGAGCCGGTCGCTGTTGGCGCAGGCCACCCAGACCCGTGCGGAACCGCTGGCGGCCAACGGCCGGCGCGCCTGGGCTGAAACCCCGGCCGGCGGAGCCTGGCCGGGGGCGCCGTCAAGCGTCATCGCGGTAGGATGGACGCCCGGTCGGCGATTGGTCGGGCCGGTAGGAGGCCCCAGGCGAATAAAGCCAATCCGTTGCATAGCGGCGCTCTTGATCACCGTTACGCCATTGGCGCCCCAGTCGCTGATGACCAGCCGCTGGCCCGCATCGGCCGCCACCACCTGAAAGGGATAGGCTCCCGCGTTGGTATAAACGGTTTGACCTCGAGCCAGGTTGATTCGGGCGACGCTGTTACTCAACAAGCCCGTCACGTAAAGATAGTGGCCACGCGGCGAGAGCGCCAGGGAATCGGGATAAAAGTGATACGGCTGGTCGTGCGGACCCTGATATTGGTAAGGGTATTGCGATGACGGAAAGGGCTGATAGCGCAGCGCATAACGACGGACCAGATGCAGCCGGCCATCGGACAGCCGCAGCGCCACGACGTCGTCGGAAAAACCGCCGGCGACATAGATCATATGGTGCGGCCCGGTGGTAATGCCCTGAAACAAACTCTGGTTGGTCAGGCCGCTGCGCCGATCGCCCCGGCGGGCGGCCGTTTTGAAAAAAGTCAACTGACTCAACGGCTTCAGATTCGCCGCGGACAGGACGGTTACGGTATGCCGGGCGCCGGCCCCCGCCGCCTCCACCAGCACCGCGGGTCCCATCCCGGCCACGCCGATGGCGAAATTGGGCGTCAATCGGATGCGCCCCACCGGAGTGACGCAGCGGCCGTCAGGCAGAATGTGCCGCGGCGTAACGGTCGCGCCAGGACGCGCCGCACCGGCCATAGTCACGGTTGCAAGCAGCTCCACCCCCACCGCCAGCAGCCCGGCGAGGTAGCGGGTGTTCACAGTGCGGTCCCTATTGGTCAGCATGGGACCCTCCCTTCAGAACCATCCCCGCTGATCGCCGGCGCCTGCCACGATAAAAGGACCAGGAGCAACAGGGCATCTTCCTGCCCCAGCGGTCACTTAGCTTCTGCAGCGCGCTGATTTCGCCGTGGAGCGAAGGTGTCCGGGAGTGATGCGAATCAGCTTCGCCGGCGATTTTTCCCATTCCATCGCGTTGGGGCCGTAGCGCGGGAAGGGCGCCTTACACGGTTTCGTCGTGTTTGGGTTCATGCTTGGAACGGTACACCGCCCAAAGCAAGGCCAGGAAACAGAGGATCACAACCGCCCAGGGAATCCATTCGTGTTGGTTTTGCGCCACGGGCACAAAACCGGTCAGCTTGGCCTGATGCACCGCCTTGGTTACAGCGCCCATGAACTGATGATCGAAGGGCAGCACAAGCGGTATCACCAGCAGCGCCACCATATTCATCACCTTGATCAACGGATTGATAGCGGGGCCGGCCGTGTCTTTCAAGGGATCACCCACCGTGTCCCCGGTCACCGAAGCCTTGTGCCGCTCCGAGCCTTTGCCCAAGTTCTTTTCCGGCTCACGCGGTTCGTCCTCGATTATCTTTTTGGCGTTGTCCCAGGCGCCGCCGGCGTTGGCCATAAATACCGCCATCAACTGTCCGGACAAGATGGCCCCCGCGAGAAAGCCTGCCAGCGCCAGAGCTCCCAGCAAAAAGCCCACCAGCACCGGCGTGAGCACCGCCAACAATCCCGGTCCGATCAACTCCCGCTGCGCTTCCAGCGTGCAAATCCCGACCACCCGGCCATAATCCGGTTTTTTCTGCCCGCTCCAGATGGCCTTATCTTTAAACTGTACCCGGCATTCCTGTACGATTAAATGCGCCGCCCGACCCACCGCCCGGATGGTCATGGAGCTGAACAGGAATGGCACGGCGCCGCCTAACAGGAACCCGATAAACAGCTTCGGATCCGCCACGTTCAGGAAGCCCGCCACCAAATGGTATATGCCAGGGCTTAAATAGGACTGTTCCGCCCCGCCCCCCGTGCCGATAATCGTAATAAACGAAGCAAACAAACTCACCGCGGCGATTACGGCACTGCCAATGGCAATGCCTTTGGTCGTGGCCTTGGTGGTGTTGCCCGTGGCGTCAAGGTCCGCCAATGCCTGCCGGGCCTGGCGGTACACCGTCGTACCCATGGCTTGGGCGTCATAACCCATTTCCGCGATGCCATTGGCGTTATCCGCGACGGGTCCGAACACGTCCATGCTCATGGTGTTGCCCGTCAAAGCCAACATCCCAATGCCGCACATGGCGACCCCGTAGGCGATAAACACCGGGTTACTGCCCGCGAAGATCAGCACACTCGCGAGAATGCAGCCGGCGATGGTAATGATCGCCCACACGCTGCTTTCCATTCCCAAGGCTAGGCCCTGGATGATGTTCGTGGCGTGGCCAGTGGAACACGCCCGCACCAGCCCGCGGACCGGCTTATGTTCCGTGCCGGTGAAGTGATCCGTCAGCCACACCAGAATCAGTGCCAAAATGATGCCGACAATCGTCGCCTCCGCCGGGCGCATGTCCAGGCCCGTCAAACCGAAATTGGCCCAGATCGGCACATGTTTTTCGGCCGCCTGGAGCATGGGGCTGCTGGCCTGGTAGGCAGCGCTGAACCGCAAGTAGCCGTAACCGAGGGCCAGAAAACCCAGCGTGTTCAGGATGGCGGCGGTGCGGTAGCCGCGAAAAATCGCCGCCAACGCCGCCTTAGCCCCACCGGTTTCCGCGCTGCGCACGCTGAAAGTGGAGATGATGTCCGAGGCCACACCGATGGCATAGACCAGCAGCGGAAAAATCACCCCTTTGTGCCCAAAACTGGCCCAGCCTAAGATCATCGCCGCCACCAGCGTGATGGCGTAACTTTCAAAAATATCCGCCGCCATCCCGGCGCAGTCGCCGACGTTGTCGCCAACGTTGTCGGCAATGGTCGCCGCATTGCGCGGATCATCTTCCGGAATATCTTTTTCAATCTTGCCGACCAAGTCCGCGCCCACGTCCGCGGCTTTCGTATAAATGCCGCCGCCCACACGCATGAACAATGCCAGCAGCGTGCCGCCAAAACCAAAACCCAGCAAGGCTTGCGGGGCCTGATCGCCGAAATACATAAAAATCAGAGTGGCGCCTAGAAGCCCCAGGCCATTGATGAGCATTCCCGTGACGGTGCCGGTGCGATAGCCCAGCTGCATGGCCTTGCTGAAGCTGCCCCGGGCCGCCGCGGCCACTCTTAAGTTGCCCTGGGTGGCCATCACCATGCCGATCGTGCCGACCGACAGGGAAAACAGCGATCCCATCAGAAAGGCGATCGCTCGGCCCACAGGCAGATTGATTCCCGCGGCGGTGTGCCAGGGGGCTGTTAACAGCAGGATAATCGTCAAGATACCGATGATCGGAAGCAGGGTGCGCCGCTGGCGGCCCAGATACGCCCACGAGCCTTCCCGCACGGCGCGGGAAATCTCCCCCATACGGGCCGTGCCTACGTCGGCCCGTCGCACCAGCGAAACCAGATAAGCCGCGTACAGCAGACCCAGAATTGCAATGCCCAGCACCACGAACAGCGCCACCCGTTCATAGGGCTGAAAGGTTGAAGAAGTCAAAAAGCCGAACGGTGTAAAGGTGGATGGCGCCGCACCGAGCACGTTCATCCCCGACGCGGCAACCCCGGCCGCCGGTTGACCCACCGCGGCACGCAAGGCGCCGCTATGCTCCAACACCGCCACCAGCCCCACTAAAATTAGTGCCAACGCCAGCGACTTGCCCCACATTGTGAAAAATTTCTTTAACGACTGCCGCTTCATACCTGACTCCTTTAGTCTGACTTTCCCGCAGTAA
>JAKCCC010000145.1 GCA_021838985.1 Planctomycetota bacterium | reverse complement strand
AAGATGCTTCCCCCAGCCACGCTCGTCTGAGCCTGACGGTAGCGGAGGTCACGGTGGACCATACCGAGTTCCTCTATGCCATCGCCGATCATCTTTTGCCGCGCCTGGCCAAACAAGGCATCCGGCGCTATATGCCGGAGGTCATAACCCACAGCGACGTCACGGAGCTGGGGATGAAGCGTAAGCTCGATGGCGGAGTGCACGGAGACCTGCATTGCGCGAGCGTATGCGCCACGCATCGGTTTTTTCCGTCTGAGTTCTGGGGCGGTATGCGGGCCTGGAAATACTTGGCGGACAAGGCCCATGGGCTGGGGCTGGAGATTATCCATTGGTTCGCTCCACATTTCTCACCGCGGAGCCCCATCTTCCAACAGCATCCCGAATACCGCATGATTGATGCGACGGGTTTGCCAGCCGCCGGCGGCTACGGGTTTTCGACCCTGGTGGCGGCGGACTGGAACACGGGTATCTACAAGTGGGTGCTCAATGATCTGAAACGTTGGAAAAGGGAAGGCGGTTTGGACGGCGTTTTCGTGGACTCTTTTGCGAATTTGGGAATGCTGCCGGTGAACTACAGCGCCGCCATGCGCACAAATTATACGGTTTTCGCCCGCCTGTTGGGTGATTTGCAGCGGATCGGGATTGCGTCTGTTTCCTTCGAATGCGTGTCAGCACTGGGAACCGGGCACTTCGGTATGGCCGATCCCCGGGGTGATAACCTGAAACAAGACCGCGCCGTAGCCGGGCAGAATGATTTTGCTTGGTGGTTAGGCCAGGAAGATATGGCCGGAGACTGCTTTTTGAACGTCCAACCGCGCCAACGTCGCACCGCGGACCTGGAGCGCGGTTTATTTCGGGCCATGGCCAGCCGCGGTTACTTCAACTTTTACGGGTGCGGCCTTTACGATCAAAAGCATATCTTGCCGAATTGGTGGGTGCGGTTGAACCACCTTTACAACCAAGCCTTACCCTACATGGCTGGTCAGCGCCGGCTGCTCCCAATGGGAGCGGGGGTACGTTGGGAAAACGCTGGTGAGGAATTGATCTGGACGTTCAAGGATTGGCGGATCACACCGGTGGTGCCGGTGCGGATCCTGCGTCTGGAGGGAAATACACAGCGGGCCTGCTCTGACCCGGTGTTACCGGCTTGGAATGTATTCCGCATCACGACGGTCCCTTAACCGAACCGCAATGTCTTCGGATACAGCCTTTCCTCTGCAACCAGGCGGGAGATTGCCCCGCCCTCCGTTGAAAACGTGGGCGGCACCGAAAGACCATACGCTACACCGCGGCCTGGGCGGCGCCAGCCCCGTGCCCCAGCGCCCTTAACAGCACGCTCATAGCGGCATAGCCCTTAACGCGTCCGAAGGTCTTCTCGGCTTCCAGCCGACCGCGGCCGACGGGATCAGCTCCGCGAGTTCCCTGGCCATGCGCTCCAGTTCCTGCCGGGCCGCGCTGTAGTCCTTCCTGTTCCACACCGTCTTCAGACGCCACGTCCCGCGACGCTGGTGACGCGTTGGCGGATGGTCCAGCACATTCCGCCGCCCACCGTAGCGGGTCTTCGACTTGTGCACCAGGCAGCGTGGGATCAGCACGTCCGCCCGGGGCGGCCCCGCACAGCCTTGGCCAGGGCCTTGCAATCATGTCGCCGTAGCGACTCTTCAATCAGGACTAACAAGCATTGCCGGTCGATGGGCCTGGCGCCGACCAATAACCTGGCCGAGCAAGCCATCCGTTTTCTGGCTCTGGATCGGCACGTAACCCAAGGGACACGCAGTCCGCAGCGGCGGCAGTGGTATGCACGCATCTGTTCCGCCAGCGCCACCCGCATCCCGGCACGACTGTCGCGAAAGTCGCCCGTGCTCCGCGGACAACGACGGATGAGGACAAGGTTGGTTTCCGATTCCTGATCCTGATCGAGGGCCTTTCGATCAGGAGCAGGGGCAGGAGCACGATTGGCCCCACCCCCGGCGCGGTTTCCCCGGCGACTCCTGGACCGGGACTCCGGGCTATGAAGGGGGACGCGTGTGTTTCATGGCCCCGAGCGTCGGCGCGGGGTTGTGACCTGCGCCAGGCGCCCATAGCCCGTCGCCTACACTCCGGGCTACGACGGGCAGAGGGGTGGCGATTTCCAGAACAGAAGCTGTCACAGGCCCTTCGCCTGAAGGCCTACGCCACCCTATTGACCTCGGATCAATGAATGGTTAGCGTGGGGCAATACGGTGCCGGGGGGTTTCAGGGTGGCCATCATGCGCTTGGCAGGAGGTTGCGCCCCCCGAGGTGGATTGCCTGGCGTCACCGTTTACTTACGCCGATCGGTCACCAGGCCAGGGTCTGAAACTGGAGTATCCACCGCTGGCGAGTATTCATGTTCAGGGCAAAGTTTTTTTAGATGAAAACGAGCGATGGGCGGGGAATAATCCGCCGCAGTTCGAGGCCGCCGGTTTATCGGTGGATCGTATCCCGAATAGCTCCCCCAGCATCCGGATGTATCAACTTGGTTTTATGCGGGCGATCATGCGTGGCAAACATCAGTGGTTGACGGAACCAACCCAGTGGATAGAAGCGCTTCGGGAAAACTTTTCCGCCCGGGATATTGCTTGCCGAAATTCGGTGTTGGAACGTCCTGGGAGAGCAACTGGTCCGGCGGGATCGCACGCCGGTCGCCGAAGTCGCGGTGGCAAGCGATGAGAAAAGCTTTGCCCATTTGAGTCTCGCCTATGAGCAATTCAAAGAACAGTTCTACCGGCGAACGCGGCGCTGGGGTCACCTCGGAACACCGTTTGATATCCGGTGGTTCGACGACCTGCTCGCGCCGCCTGGAGCGCGCTACCACTTGATCGTAGCGGCGCTGGTCCAGGTGCTGGTGGCCCGGCGGCGCCAGCAGAGTATTGTTTCGCGCGCCCACGCGTGGTGTGGAGGGTTTTTCACGAACCTCGTTCGGCACGCCTGCCGGTGCTGTGATTTGGAATTTTGAAGAAAAGCAAGTGGCGCGGTTCGTCGCCTGCGCGGTGACCTGTTCAGGTTAAGGAACAATTTATGTCCGCCATTAAGACGATCCTCTGTTATCCAAATCTCCTGCCGTTCGAACCAACCGAAGCGAATGTGAATGCGTTTATGGAGTCGATGGTGACCGTGGGCGTCACGCACGTGCAAGTCAACCATCTGCCGGATTTGATGCACCCCGAGCAGTTGGCCCAGCCCGACAACGTTTATCTGGGGTTCGCCAATTTTGGCCCGCCGCTGGATCTGTTCGTCACGAGCAGGCTCAATGTAGGTTTGTGGCCGGAAATGTATCTGGACCGGAACCGCCGCACGCTGCTGCGTTTCGCAGCGGCGGCACGCCGGCATGGTCTTCAACCGGTGCTTTACCTGTGTGAGCCGCGTTTCGTACCGGAAAGGTTCTTCCGAAAACATCCCACGCTACGTGGGCCGCGCGTGGACAATCCCGCCTGCAGCAAAACCCCGCTGTATGCGCTATGCACGGACCGGGCCGAGGTGCTGGACCATTACCGCGAGATGATGGCCAAAATGATGGATCTGGCGCCGGACTTGGCTCTGGCCACGATTTTCACCAGCGACAGTGGCGCCGGGTTCGACTATAACCCAACTACGTACGCCGGTCCGAACGGCGCCGCCTTTAACCGGCGTGTACCGTTGGAACGCCGTGTGGTGAGGTTTCTTACCGTTCTGCTGGAAGAGGGGCGCCGCAAGAATCCGGGGTTTACCGTGCATCTGACGTCGGGTTTTTCTCCCGAAGACCGGGCGAAGATACTCCAGGCCGCTCCGGCCGCGGTCGTCGGTTCGGTCTATGGCCTGTATGACTGGGCCGGCGGTCTGGAGGAACAGTGGGGCTATCACCAGGCGGTCTGGGGCGAACCGAAGGCAAAATGGAATATTCGCAATCTCGATCGCGCCCAGGCCGCGGCGGATCGGTTTGCTGACATGAAGCAACGCCTGGAGGTGGCCCGGCAGGGCGGACGCAGCCCGATCGTACACGCCGAGCTTCCCACCACCGATTACCCGCGGCCGTTGCGGTACACGCCGCATCCATTCGAGACCATCCGCGTCATGCAAGATCTGGTGCGGCTCGGCGCCCAAAGCCTCGCCGCCTGGGGCGTGATCAATCCTAAAACGCTGGTACCGTATGATGTCAACGCCGAAGCGATGCGGCTGATTAATGAGCAGATTGACGCCGAGGCTGCAGCCCTGGTGACCAGCATCGCCCAACGGTGGGTCGGCCAACCGCACGCCGCCGCACTGGTGGAGGCGTGGAAGCGGTGCGATTACGCCTGGACGCACCGGCCCCTGTGGACACATGTTGGGCTGACCAAGTACGCCCTGCCCGGCCCGCTCGTCCCGGATCTGACCTCCACAAAACGTGAAGAAATCGCCTACTACCGCACCATGGGCCTGGATGATCTGGAATTAATTCAAGGCTTTGGCCATTGGGTTCCCTTGGAGGCCGATGAGCGCAACCGCGACTTCGTATTACACGAAATCTATGAGCAGCAGACGTTGCCCGGCCTGCGGGGCGCGGCGGAGCAACTGGAGCGGATGCTCGACCACGCCCAGGGCGAGGCGCGGGCCGCTCTGCAATGCCAGCGCGACCATATCCAGCTGGCGTTCCTGATCCAGAGATCGCATTACAACTGGTACGAAACCGGCCGCTATCTGGCGCCAGGTCGCAATCCGGGGCACGACCGGCCAATGGTGCGGATTGTCGACGACGAAATTGAGAACACCTGGGAAATGATTAGGTTGTTAGACGGGCGCTTGGAACAATTTATGCGGGTGATGCCCAGTGATCACATGACCTATGAATTTGGTCCCGGTTTTGTTGATCAATTGAGGCAACGGATTGCGGTGATGCAGGCGCATCGCGCCGATGCCCCGCGGGTATGGCCTGATCGCTGGGGCCAGCGCAGCGTTTAAGCAGAAAGGAAACCTTCCATGAGTGAACCTGTACGTTATGGCATTATTGGCGTCGGCGGTTTTGGTAAGCACCGCCGACAGACGCTGCGTCAGGCGGGCGGCTTCGAGATGCTCGGCGGCGTGGACGTGCGCGGGGAAGCGTTGGTCGAGGCGGAGCAAGAGGAAGGTCGGCCGCTGCAACGTTATGCCTCGGTGGAGACCTTGGCCGCGGATCCGCGGATCGAAGCGGTGTTTATTTCCACTCCCGCTTATCTACATGTCGAACAAGCCATGACGGTGGCCAAAGTCGGCAAAGCGATCTTCGTGGAAAAGCCCCTCGGCCATGATCCGAAGACCTGCCTGGAATTGGTGGAATACTGCGAAAAGAGACAAATTCCGCACGGTCATGGCTTCGCGTCACGCTACAAGCCGATCTGGCAATACATCAAACAATTGTTAGACGCCCGTACGCTCGGGCAGGTGGTCAGCGTCTCCGCGGCCACGATGCACGCCGGCGGTCTGGCGGCACCGCCCGACAACTGGCGTTTCCTCGCGGGCAAAAACCCCGGCGGCCCGCTGTTTCAGTGCGGCATCCATGCGATCGATAACCTGCGTTTTCTTTTCGGGGAAGGCCACTGGCTGGCCGGCTATGTCCATCGCACCGTCACCCCATCCCCCACGGACGACAGCTATGTGCTCCTCGGCGCCTTTGGCGGCGTGCCCGTCACGTTGCACAACCACTACGTGGCCGCCTATCGGCATGCGATGGAAATCTATGGCACCAAGGGCGATCTGTTCATCACGGAATATCCGCAGAAATTAGAGCAGAAGTTCACCGATCTGAAATCGGGGTTCGAACCGGTGTTCGATATTCAGGAAAAAATTCCGCCCACGGACGCCGAAGGGGATTCCTTGCGGGA
>JAKCCC010000144.1 GCA_021838985.1 Planctomycetota bacterium | reverse complement strand
CCATGTTCAGCACCCTGATGGGCGAAGACGTGGAACGCCGTCGCCAATTTATCGAAGCGCACGCCTTGGAAGTAAAGAATCTGGATGTCTAACACCGCGAGTTTCAGGTTTTGTGGCTTAGGCCAGCGGTAACCGCCCGTGCCAGGCGGGTGTGGCCATATTTGCGGGCACGTGGTTCGGGATGGGCGGGGTCAGGCGCCCGCGCCGCGGCCATCGGGCCAGGGCCGGCTACAGCACGCCTGATTTGTACCGGGAGGCGGTGCAATTGGTGCGTTCGGTCCTCACCCGCCGGCCCCCGTAGCCGGCGATGGCTCTGGCGCTCTGTCAATCGATAAAATTCTGGTGGCCGAAAGCGCTCCGGCCCCGCCCCCGAACCCGAAGCACCGGCCCTCGGGTCGCCGTAGCGGGTCGCTCAGGGCGACCCGGTGAATGGCGGCGGCCGTGGCACCTGCAAGCTAAGTGGTGACAGAGAACTAGCGCCCTCGCGCCGGCGCGAACAACCTCTATCATGCCGCCTCGCCCAAAATTTGTATCTGGTGTGCCAGGGGTGATCACAGGAACCGATTGGCGCTAGATTGCCGCGCCATTTCCAAGATTACTTCACGTTTCGCGTGGCTCAGCTGGCGCGTCATCCCAGCGACAGTATATCCGCGCGTAGCTGCGGCCTCCAACGGCAAGCAACCCCGTGTCGCAACGGCGCCCCGCGTGGGGATGTGCGGAGCATCGCACGCCGCGCCTAAAACCTATAACCTAAAACCTGTAACTTTTTTTTCACATGCCCATGACGGCGATGGTATCAGAAGAATGGCTGGCGAAGGGGCCGCTGCTCTCCGCGCCGTCGGGCGGCGGGGGTGAGGAGGGCGGGGCGATCGGTCCGTGGGCGAGATCCTTCTCGAGTCGCCGCAGGCCATTCAGCAAGTCCCGCGCGGTACGATACCGCGGTCGGGCCGGATCCGGTGGGCGCAGGACCTCGTCCGTAAGGTTCCGGATACACTGGGCCTCCGGGCCGGCGGGGTCGTAGCGCACCAGGCCCTTGAACTCCGGCTGGGCCGTCGGTTTGTTGATCAGCAGGGTTAGATGAAATAAATCCACCGCTTTATCCACGCGGTGCAGCGCGCCGCGCAAAACGGGGTTCGTTACCTGCCCCTGCTGGCAAAGGCGGTCCAAGGTGCGCTGCACCTGGCAGGTGCGCATCATTTCCTGAAAAAGCGTCGCCAGCAGCGAAGTGGGGGCGAAGGTTTCGCGGTCGCGCACGGAGGAACCAAAATCGATAAACCCGACACCGCGCTGGGTGATGACGAAGTTATCGAGGCGCAGGTCCAGATGCAGCACGCCGGCCGTTTCGTGCAGGGCGGTGAGCAGTTCGGCGCTTTGCAGGGCGAACTGAAGTTGCGATATTTCCCGCCCGCCGTTACGCAGCCAGTTCATATACAGCGTATGGACAAAACCGCGTGCGTCTTTTTCCGCTTTTAAGCAGCGCGGCACGCGCTCCCGGAGCGGTTCGGGCATATCCCGCTGCAAAATATCGAGCATAGCCGCTTCGCGCGTCAGCAGCACGGGAAAAATTTTGTCCGTGAATTTCCTGGCCCGCCGGTGCAGGTCCTCCAGCGACAGTTCGGGGAATTTATAGCGCAGGCGCGCCACCACCCGATCCAGCGTGGGCACGCGTTTGACCACCACGTAGCCGTCGGTGGATTCCACATGTCCCAGCCGTGTGAAATAGGTGAAACGGTCGGTCGTTTCCCCCGGTTTCATCAAATCCACTTTGCGCAGAACCGCGTAGTGCACGCGCCGGCCCAACCCGGGCAGCGGCAGCCCCCATGGACGTTGCCGAATCCAAGCCGGCGGTTGCTCCAGAACCCAGCCCTCCCAACGGCTGAAACGCTGCGCCAAGTCCGTGATCACCCCGGGCTGCGCGGCGACCAGCACCGCACGCCCGCCCCACCGCAGGGCGGAAAAAACCTCCTCCGGCGAGATCGCCGCCTCCGCTGGCAGAAACAAATGGTACGGCAAACCGCCGGTGACATCCGACGGCGTCATCCGCAGGCCATTTTGGTACTCCGGATCGTCCGCAAAGCACCGTTGTTCAATCAGCTTGAGCAGCACGCCGTTGACCGCGGCCAGCTTCCGCGGCGGGCGCTGAGGCTTGGCGCCGGGTGCTGGCGCTGTATGGTCGGCCATCTGGTCCATACGCCATTGTGTCCTGAAAATGGAGGCGTGAGGCGCTACGGGGAATTCCACCCCCGACGCAATCACCCCGGTGACTTTTCGACTCACCGGAGGCGAGTCCGCGACCGGGGCTACCCACCCGATGCTGATGCCATTTTCATGCTCCGTAGGCGCCTGCACGGCACGGGCGGCTGTTGGCCGTTCGCCCCACATGCCCAGCCGCGGGCAGTTCATCGCCCCGACTATATTTCATCGGTGCGTGAGGTTGTATTCTATCACATTTTTTGCATCGTCCACACGTTCGGCTTGGGTGGCGCGGGGGGAGCCGCCCGGCGTTTTCAACCCAGGTTCCACGGCGGTGAAACAGCCGTGGTCCGCGGCGGTTTCAACTCCACTCCACCCGCGTGGCTCCGGCGGCCTTTTTCACCTTGCCCAGAAAATACGGTTTTTCACCGAGCCCCCGCAGATGGGTCATAATAGCGCGCGTAAACGTAGGCCGTACGATCAACACAAACCCAATGCCCATATTGAAAACATTGAACATTTCGTCGCGGTCCACCGGGCCATTTTTTTGCAGAAACTGAAAAATTGGCGGCACCGGCCAGGAATCGCGCTTCAGCTTCACCGCCAGAGACTCGGGGAGAACCCGCGGCACATTGCCCGGCAGGCCACCGCCGGTGATATGACTCATGGCCTTGATGACGTGCTTGACTTTGTAGCGTGCCAGCACCTTGCGTACGGTATTCACATAAATGCGCGTGGGGCGGAGCAATTCTTCCCCCAACGTGCCGCCCAGTTCAGGGACGAAAGTGTCCGGGGCCAGGCCGAGCTGGTCCAGGCAGATATGGCGCACCAGGGCATAGCCGTTGGAATGCAGCCCGCTGGAGGCCAGGCCGATGACGCTGTCACCGATTTCCACCGCCGAGCCATCCAGAATCTTCTTGCGATCCACCACCCCGACCGCGAAGCCCGCCAGGTCGAACTCGCCCGGGGCGTAGACCGCGGGCATCTCCGCCGTCTCGCCACCCAACAGCGCGGCCCCGGCTTGCAGGCAACCGTCGGAGATCCCTTGGACCAGGGCGGCGGCGACGGCCGGCTCCAGTTTATGCACCGCCAGATAGTCCAGAAAGAACAGCGGCGTACCACCGGCTACAATCAGATCGTTGACGTTCATCGCCACCAGGTCCAGCCCGACCGTATCGTACTTTTTCATGGCCGCGGCGATTTTGACCTTCGTACCGACGCCGTCGGTACAGGCGATCAACACCGGTTCGCTGTAATTATTCGCGAAAAGCTTTTCGTTGTAGTCGAGCCGAAACAAGCCGGCGAACCCGCCGTAGGGCCCCAGCACGCGCGGCCCATACGTTCGCGCGCACAGATGCTTGATCTGATCGACCATCTGGTCGCCGGCCTCGATATCGACGCCGGCCTGGCGGTAGGTCACGGAGGGTAAATGTTTTTCAGTCATGCCGCGGCAGTTTAACCGATGCTCCCGCAACCCGCGAGATGCGCCAAGGAGACCTTAGTGGCCAAAGCGCCCCCAGCGCGCCGCCAAGGTTGGCAGCACGATCAGGTTCAGCAACGTGGAGGTGCAGATGCCGCCCACAATCACCTGGGCCAGGGGGCCTTCGATTTCGCGGCCCGGGGCGCCGGCGCCCAAAGCCAGCGGCAGGAGTCCCAGCGCTGCGACCAGGGCGGTCATTAAAATAGCCGGCAAGCGATCCACCGCCCCTTCCATGGCCGTCTGAAGGTTCCAAGATCGGCCTTCGCGCAGCACCAGGTGCTGGTAATGGGAAAGCAGCATAATGGAATTGCGCAGGGTAATGCCAAACAGCGTGATAAATCCAACCAAAGCGCCCAGCGACAATACGCCTCCGGAAATCCAGGCCGCCAGAACGCCCCCCACCATCGCCAGGGGCAGATTCAACAACAGCAACAAAACATTGTTCCGGTGCTTGAGCACCATCGTCAGCAGCAGCAGAATGCCGATGAAGGCGATCAGCGAATGAAAGAGCAGATCGTGCAGGGCGGTAGCCGCGGCTTCGGCGGAGCCGGTGAAATTGATCAGCACGCCCGCGGGTAATTTGACCCGGGCGAGGGCGGCTTGGGCGGCCTTGACAAATTGGCCCGCGGTAACACCGGTCAGATGAATATTAATCATCTGGGCCCGCTGGCCGTTGATATGGGAAATGCGGTAGAACCCCCGGCCCTCATAAACCCTGGCCACGGCGGAAAGGGGAACCCAGGTTCCCGCCGGGGTCAGGATGGGAAGGCGGCGGATTTTCGCGACGCGGTTCCAAGGCGGCGTCAGTGTGACCGCCACCGGCCAGATGCGGGTGCCGTGGTACCTCTGACCGATCAATTGTCCGCGGGCCAGCAGCTCTAGGCGCTGCATCACCGCCAGGGGAGTTAAGCCCCAGCGCCGCAGGCGCCGATAGCGCGGGCGTATTTTAATTTCCGGGGCGCTCCAGATGGTCTGCGGCGCCACGCTGCGGGCGCCGGGAAGTTTTCGCAACACGGCCGTCAGAATGGTAGTGGCTTTTTTAATGGCCCGGAAATGATTGCCCATGAGCTGCACCACCACTGGCGCTCCGGCCCCGGAAAGGGTTTCATTGATGCGCTCGGACAGAACGGTGTTATAAGAGATCAGCACGCCGGGGAATGTTTTGATCAGGCTATTCATATCGCGGCGGAAGCGGCGGGCCTGGGGGGGCGTGAGGGGGCGCACCTTCAGCAGATACTCGCTGTACTGCGGGCCTAAAACATCGCCGGCCAGATTCGGTCGGCCGGCGCGCTGCTCCACTTCTTGAAGGTATGGAATCTTGCGCAAGTCGCGCGTCAAACGATTGCCAATGGCGATGGATTGCCCCAGGGAGGACCCCGCCGGCAAAGCCAGATGCAGCACATAATTACGCTCGTTGAGGCGGGGAAAAAATTCGGTTTTCAAGAAGACGGCGCTGGCCATCCCGGTGACGATGACGAAAGCCGCCCCAGCCATGACCGTTCGACGGTGGGATTCCACCGCGGCCAGCAGCCGCCGATACCCACTTTTGATCCGCCCGGTCAGCCAGGCGTCATGGCCGCGAGCCGCCACCGGCGGCAGCAAGGTCAGGGCCAGGGCCGGCGTGAGGGTCAGCGCCAGCAGGAGCGAAGAAAGTACCGCGGCGATATAGGCCACGCCGAGCGGCGCGAAAAATCGGCCCGCCAGTCCGGTCAGCCCGAAAATGGGCATGAAAACCAGAATGACCGCGAAGGTGGCGAACACCACCGCGCTGCGCACCTCCAGGGATGCTGAAAGCACCACCCGCAGAGGTGGACGCGGCACAGCGGCCAGGGCGTTTAAGCGCAGGCGGCGGGTAATATTTTCCACGTCAATGACCGCGTCATCGACCACTTCGCCAATCGCCACCGCCAAACCGCCGAGGGTCATGATGTTCAGGGTCTGCCCCAGATGCGTCAGGATGATAATGCCGGCCAGGAGCGACAAAGGAATCGCCAGGCAGGAAATAAGGCTGGTTCGCCAATCGCCTAAGAATAAAAACAGCACGATAATCACCAGGCCGGCGCCGATGAGCAGCGAGTTCATCAGGTTGTGCAGGGCGACCGTAATGAAATCAGCGGATTGGAGAATTTTTCCGTGCAGAATAATACCCTGGGCGCGTAGCACCGGCTGCAGGGAGCGCAGG